>JAOUGY010000311.1 GCA_029865445.1 Acidimicrobiia bacterium
GACGCTCCTCACCCACCAGTCGTTCATGATGGCCAGGCCGTCGGCCGCGGTCTGGTCGTTCCGCATCGTGCGGACCGCGCGAGTCATTCCGTCCTCGATCGGGCGGTCCCACGTGCTGCGGCGCCCGACGACGCGCATGAGAAAGTCACGCTGGGTGAAGATCCCGACCAGCCGTTCGCCGTCGACCACACAGGCACACGACCTCTTGGCGTCGGTCATGGCGCCCACCGTCGTGGCCACAGAAGCGTCGGTCGCCACCGTGACGTGGCGGGTGAGGTCCAGGCTGGAAACCGGTGTCGCCTGGAGTGCGTCTGCGATGTTCATGACCGTCCTCCCATTCCCGGGGCGATCGCCGCCCCCTCTTGAACCTACACGCGTGAGCCTCCGCTCCAAATCGACGGTTCAGCTCTCGATGTGAGCAACCACCCTGATGGCGTATCCAGAATGGACGATGACCTGATCGCCGGCACCTGCGTCCGGTGTCATGACCAGATCCACGCTCCGGATCCCGTCGGCGAACTCGACCTCCGCCATCCGTGAGAACTCGAATTCGTCGATGATCCGCTTCACCAATCCTGGGATGGCGACGCACATCAGCGATCCTCCACGCCGACGCTGACGAGTCTGGCGGTCCCGGCCGCCACCGCCTCGCTCACTCGGACATCGAAGACCGGCGACTCGGTTTCATCGAAAAGCATCGCCATGTTGGCGGCGAGTGCGCCGGAATCCGGGTGCCCGCCCCCAACCTCGATGGTCAGGCGGGTGATGCGAGCAGGTCCTGCCGTCTGTCGGGCTGCGTGAACGAGGGCGCGGGCGAGCGATGCCTCATGCATGGTCGAGTTCCTCGATCATCCGGGCGACCGATTCCGATACCGGGCGGCTGAGTGCCGCCCCATGAGCGAATGACTCGGCTTCGATACCGATCACCTCGATGGTCGCCGGCAGGACTCCCAGGACCTCTGCCAGCCGGATCAGCTCGACGGGACCGATCGAGTGGGTCCCGGCGAACCGCGGGGGCCCGGGCGACACCGTGGTGATCTCCGAACGCGACAGACGTGTGATGGCACCGGGGGTCCTACCGGACCGTGTGGCGTCCACGAGCACGACCCGGTCGAAGTCGCACCACCGGTCGATGGCGGATGTGGGATCGCCCTGGAGGGCGAGTGACTCGGTGGAACGGAGCCCATCGGCGACCGCCAGGCCGGCGGCATCGTCGCCGCGGACCCGGTTGCCCATGCCAATCACCAGGGTCCTCACGTGTCGCGCTCGACGGTCAGGTCCAGGAAGTGGGTGGCGCAACTGATGCACGGGTCATAGTTGCGGATCGCCTGTTCCAATTCCCACTTCAGCCGCTCATCGTCGAGGCTCGCCCGCGGGGTGGCGTACTCGCGCAAGTCCTCTTCGATCGAGAGCTGGTTCTGAGAGGTCGGTGGGACGATGTGGGCGTCGGAGATGAGGCCCGCAGCGTCTACCTCGTACCGGTGATAGAGCAACCCGCGCGGTGCCTCGCTGGCCCCGTGACCCACCGCCGACGCCACGCGCACGGGAACCGACGGTGTGGCCGGTGTCTCGTAGTCGGCGATGGTGGCCAGCGCCTCCTCGCACGCGTGAGCGATCTCGACTGCCCGTACCACGATCGATCGGAAAGGATTCCGGCAGACCTCGCCCAGCCCGGCGCGTTGCGCCGCTGCACGGGCCTGGGGTCGGAGTTGCGCAGAGTTGAGGCTGTAGCGCGCGAGCGGGCCCACGTGATAGGCACCGCCTCCGATCCGTCTGGCATGCAAGGCGTTGGACCACTCGACGTGCTCTTCCACGAAGAAATCGGGCCACTCCGCCACTTCGATGTCGACGCCCTCCGAGGAGACGATTCGGCCGCGGTCGATGGCGTACTCCGCCGGATGCCGCAAGGCCACGAACTCGTAATCGCGTTCGAAGTCGGGGAAGTCGAACCCGGCGACCAAGTCCACCGTCCGCACCGCCGCATCCACTGCCCACTCCAGGTCGTCAACCAGTGATTGGGCCTCTGCCCGGGTGGGGACCCGGTAGAAGCCTCCCACCTTGACGTTGATCGGATGGATCTCCCGGCCACCGAAGAACTCGACCAACCGGTTGCCGATCTTCTTCAACCGCAGCCCGTCCCGGACGACATCGGGGTAGTCCGTGGCCATGGCGATGGCGTCCGGATACCCGAGGAAGTCGGGGGCGTGGAGCATGTACACGTGCAGCGTGTGCGATTCGATCCACTCACCGCAGTACAAGAGTCGCCGGATACGGCGAAGGTCATCTCCGATGTCGGCGCCGGCCGCCGCCTCCAACGCGTTCACCGCGCTCGTCTGATAGGCGACGGGGCAGATCCCGCAGATTCGGGCTGTGATGTCGGGGGCCTCTTCGAACCTGCGGCCCCTCAAGAACGCTTCGAAGAATCGGGGAGGTTCGAAGATCTTGAACTTGAGATCGGCCACCTGGTCGTTCTCGAAACGAAGGTACATGGCGCCTTCGCCCTCGACACGGGCTAGATAGTCGACGGCGATCTCTCGCTCAGCCATGGCGTTCACTTGCCTCTCTGAACTCTTTCGAGTACCCGTTGAACGACCGCAACGCCCTGACGATGTCGGCGCTTCTCACCCCGAGGTCCTTCCACCTGGCGGCGAGGGCATCGACGTTCGTGGTGTCGGCTGGTCCGAAACAACCGAAACAACCCCGGTCGTAGGCCGGACACAGGGCATAGCAGCCGCACTGGGTCACCGGTCCGAGACACGGGACACCTCGCGCCACCATCACGCAGGCGATGCCGCGCCGTTTGCATTCCGTGCAGACGCTGGCCGTCGAGACTCTGGGATCGCGGCCCGCCAGCAATCCCGACACGACTTCGAGGAGTTGGTGCTTGGAGATGGGGCACCCCCGCAACTCGAAGTCCACTTTCACGTGGTCGGCGATTGGTGTCGAGGTCTCGAGCGTGGATATGTATGACGGGTTGGCGTACACGATCGAGGTGAACTCGGCCACGTCCCCCCAGTTGCGCAGCGCTTGGATGCCACCGGCAGTCGCACACGCTCCGATCGTGATGAGGAGTTCGGTCTCCTCCCGGATCTTGTGGATCAGCTCGACATCGTGGGGAGTCGTCACCGACCCTTCCACCAAGGTCAGGTCGTATGGGCCGGGAGCCATCGTCCTGCTCGCCTCGGGGAAGAACGCCAGCTCTACCGCTCCCGCCACCGCCAGCAGCTCATCCTCACAGTCGAGGAGGCTGAGCTGGCAGCCGTCACAGGAGGCCAGTTTCCAGACCGCAAGACGGGGTCGGGTCGACATCACAACTCCCTCACGGAGAATCTCGTCTCCACGTCCGAGTACGGGAACACGGGACCGTCCCGGCAGACGAAATCGGAGCCGTACTGGCAGTGCCCGCACCATCCGGCCCCACACTTCATGTTTCGTTCGAGGCTCACCAAGATCTCGGTCGGGGCCACACCGAGCCCGATGAGGCGTTCGGCGGCTACCCTCATCATCACCTCGGGTCCGCAGGCGACCGCGATCGGACGGCTCAGACCTGTTACGACCCTCTCGAGGGCGGTGGTCACGAATCCGACGTCGCCGTGCCACGACGGGTCTGCCCGGTCGACTGTCACTTCGACCCGAGCGCCCTGGCGTTCCCAGGCCGCGTACTCGTCGGTGTAGAGGAGATCTGCCGGGGTCCGTGCGCCGTAGACGATCGACAGCGATCCCGCCTCGTCTCGTAGGGCGTCCAGGATGGCCGGGCGAACCGGCGCGAGCCCGATTCCACCGGCGACCACCACGACGTCGCGGCCACGGAGCTGCGCCTTGGGCCATCCTGACCCGAAGGGTCCCCGCACCCCAACCACGTCACCGGGTCGCAGGTCGCACAGCGCGTCGGTGACGGCCCCGACCGCCCGGATGGTGTGGGTGATGGTGTCGGTGGCCGCGGCATCACCCGAAATCGAGATGGCTGCCTCTCCGACGCCGAACGGCGACATCATGTTGAACTGACCCGCGGTGAACTCGAAGCCGTCGGGTGCCTCGAGCACGACCGTGACCGTGTCGTGGGTCTCCCGACGTCGCTCATGCACTGTGAACGGCGCGGGCACGGTGATCGAGGGTTGGGCCGTCATGTCCGGACCGCCTCGTAGATGTCGATGAGCTGCAGTCGCGTCGCACCGAGCCGCTGGTACACCTCCGCGAGCACCAACTCGACGATCGCCTCTCGGAAGTCGAAATCGGCTTCACATGCTGTCCCAACCTCGAACGCGTCGAAGGAGGCAGTTGTCACGGGGCCGATGGAGACCACGTCCCACTGCCAGCGGTACGGTGGCCGAAACCAGCTGATGCCGGCGAGATCGCCTTCGCGCAACGTCTGGATCACCACCGGCCGCGGATGGGGGAGCAAGAGCTGAAGCCGACCCGCCAGCAGGATGTGGAATCTGGTGGCCTGATCGCCGGCTCGCATGATGGTGGTCCCGGCGTCTATTCGTTCCAAT
>JAOUGY010000312.1 GCA_029865445.1 Acidimicrobiia bacterium
CTCTCTGCGCAGAAGGCTCAATCCCGTGGGGTTTGGCGGTGCGGGCGACACCGACGTGATGGTCCCGACCTGATCATCGCCGGCGTGTACGGCTGCGCCCTCCGGCGGGAGCGGTCCTGGCGTCAGTTCCAGTCTGCGGAGATGGCGGTTCACGTGGCCACGGGTGTCGATCCGGGCGACCAGTTCCTGACCCAGATAGCAGCCTTTCGTGAACGACACCGCGTCACCCACCAGGCCTGTTTCCTGGGGGATCGTCTTCTCGTCGACATCGACGCCAAAGACGGGCTCACCGATCTCGGCCCGCACGGCGGACGTCGCAAGGACACCTGCCGGGGTCAACTCCGGCGGCTCGGCCCCGATGACGAGGACTCTCGGGAGAGCGCCGGCACCGATCGAGATCGCGATACCGTCGGCGAGATCGGCCCACTCGCCGGGAGCCGTTCCAGGCACGGTGAGATGAGCGTCCGGCCCCCACACCTCCCAGATGTCCCTGGACTCGAAGGTGATGTCGGCTTTCACCCGGATTCGGTAGTACCCGAGTTCGCCGGCAAGCGATTCACCCTGCCCCCCGTCGACGACGAGGGCGACCCGCTCGACGCCTCTGGCGATCCAGAGCAGAGCGCGCAGTTTCCCCTGCGGCCCGAGAAAGAGGGTCCGGGCGACGTGATACTCGGGAACCCCCGCCACATCCTGGCTGAGTATCCCGTCGAGAAACCCGACGGAATCGGGTCCGGTGACCCACACCACCTCGTGTGCGCCTTCGACCAGCGCAGCGTTCTCGCGGATTGCCGAGTATTCGGAGCGGACGTCGCCGTATGCCTGTCGCACGTCACATCCTCTGGGACAGCGCGATCGCCTGCAACGCCGCCGTCGCCTTGTTCATCGTCTCTTCGTACTCCGAATCCGGGTCCGAGTCGGCGACGAGCCCGGCTCCCGCCTGCACCCAGGCCTTTCCGCCGGCTACCACAACGGTCCGGAGGCAGATGCACGTGTCGACGTTCCCTGTGAAATCCAGGTACCCGACCGCCCCCGCATAGGGGCCGCGCGCCACCGGCTCCAACTCGTCGATGATCTCCATCGCCCGAACCTTGGGGGCTCCGGACACGGTCCCGTGGGGGAACGTGGCTCGCAGCACGTCCACCGGACCGATTCCGGGCCGGACTTTCCCCGAAACCCCAGACACGATGTGCATCACATGGCTGTATCGCTCGATCACCATGAGGTCGTCCACATTCACCGACCCGAATTCGCAGACCCGCCCCAGGTCGTTGCGAGCGAGGTCGATGAGCATCACGTGTTCGGCACGTTCCTTTGGATCCGACAGCAGTTCCTCCTCGAGGAGTCGGTCTTCGTCGGGAGTGGCGCCACGGGGTTTGGTCCCGGCGATCGGGCGGGAATAGGCGATGCCGTCGCGCACCCGGGTCATGAGCTCGGGGGAGGAACCGACGACGGTGACCTCGTCGTCCCTGACGAAGAACAAGAACGGTGAGGGGTTCACGAGCCGGAGGGCCCGGTACACAGCGAACGGGTCCCCGTCGAAGTCGGTCTCCAAGCGCTGGCTGACCACGATCTGGAACGCGTCACCTTGTTCGATGTAGGCCTTTGCCGCCTTCACCGCCTCGGTGAATCCCGGCTTGTCGAATGTGGACGAGACCGGCGGCGTGGTCGGGTCAGGGTGGACGCCTCGCGCCTGGTACTCGAGCGGTCGGGCGAGCCGCGCGGCGTCGGAGTTGAGCCGCTCGACCGCCGCGTCGTACTGGCGGGCGGGGTCCTCGGACACGAACACGTTTCTCACCAGGACGATTGTCTGTCGAAAACGGTCGATAGCCGCCAGCGATCCCACGAACTGCCAGATCATCTCGGGAAGCCCTCGGTCGTCCGGTGGACGACCCGGAAGATGCTCGACGTACCGGACGGCGTCGTAGGCCAGATACCCAACGGCACCGGAGTGAAGTGGCGGCAATCCGGGCAGGTCCGGAGTCCGGTGCCGGGACACGAGCGATTCGAGGACCGTGAGAGGATCGCCTTCGGGCAACTCCTCCGCGCCTTCGGCCTCACTGACACCGTCGTGAGACCGCAGGGTGAATTCGGGATCCCACCCCACGAACGACCACCGCGCCCAATTCTCTCCACCCTCGACAGACTCGAGGAGGAATCCACGCCGGTCGCCAACCAGCTTCTCGAACACGGTGACGGGCGTCTCGCGATCGGCCAGCACCTCCACCGACACCGGGACCACCCCATACCGGCTGGCCAGGTCGATGAACTCGTCTCTGGTGGGTGTGAATCTCACACAGGGAGGCTACCGAGTTGCCGGGTGTGTCGGGAACCGGTGCCGGCCGGTCCAGTGGTGCGGTGCACTAGATCTCGGAGAGCTTCTCGAGGAACGGGACGGCCTGGAAGAACTCCGAGATGCGCGCCGACAGCCAGGCGACGTTGCCGGTGACCATGAGGATTCCGAACGTAGCCATGATGAGCCCACCGGCGATGTTGACGGGGCGCATCCACTTCCGGAAGCCCTTGATGGCACCAAACGCTTTCGACAGTCCCAGACCACTCAGCACGAACGGCACTCCGAGCCCAAGAGAGAACATGAACAACAGGAGCATTCCCTGGCCGACCGTGTCCTGGGTGGCCGCCACGGCCAGGACCCCTCCGAGGATCGGACCGATGCAGGGCGTCCACCCGAATCCAAAGGCCAGTCCCATGACCGGCGGCGCCCAGGCTCCGAGTCGCGATGGGCGCACCTCCATTCGTCGCTCCCGTTGAAGCACGCCAAAGAGTCCACGATTCGACAGCGCCATGCCGATCATGAGAACGCCGAATACCAGGATGAGCGTGCCGGCAACTCGTTCGGTCACAGCCTGGTTGCGAGCGAGGAACCCGGAGAGCCGAGTGGCAAGGGCTCCCGTGGCCACGAACACCACGCTGAACCCGAGAACGAACAGGAGGGTCACCCGCAACATGCGCGACCGAGAGACCTCCCCGCCTTGCAGGGAACTGACGGAGTAGCCCGACATCAAGCCGAGGTACCCGGGGAGGAGCGGGAGAACGCACGGCGAGATGAAGGCGAGAATCCCGCCGCCGAAGGCCAGAGCGAGTTGGATGAGATAGCTGCTGTCTGAGAAGTCCATCGTGTCGTTCAACGAGATGCGGTGCCGGCATCTTCCCACGACCCGGGCCGTAGGCTGGCGCCGTGCGCAGCTTGTTTCGCAGTTTGTTTCCATTCGGCGACCTCGAACCCCCAGAGCGACGGCTGCTCACCCTGATGTGGCTCATCGGGGTGTTCCAGGGAATGGCGCAGGCGCCGCTCTCGGCGATCCTTCCGTTCACAAGGGTCGGTCTCGGCCTGTCGGAAGGTCAGATGAGCTTCGTGCTGGCGGTCACCCGTGTTGCTTCGCTCGGGGCCGTCGTCTTCTCGGTGTGGGGTGACCGTGGCGGCCGCCGGAAACCGTTCCTCGCGGCGATGGCGGTGATGTTGGTCGGTTCCGGCCTCACAGCCGTTTCTCCGAACGCGACCTGGTTCACGGTCTCACAGTCTCTGGTTCGGATCGCCACCACTGCGGTTGGCACGCTTGGTGTCGTACTCGTCGCGGAGAGGATGCGGTCCTCATATCGAGCGTTTGCCATCGGGTTGTACGCGGCGGCAGCGAGCCTCGGTGCCGGATTCGGCCAACTCATGTTGCCGGTCGCCGCCACAGGGGACCAGGCGTGGCGGTACGCCTTCTTCGCTCCGGTGCTCTCGATCGCATTCGTCCCATTCGTCCTGAGGGTCCAGGAATCCCCGCTCATGATGGAGTCAGGACCCAGGATCCGTTTCCGCTCCCTCCTCGTGGGGCGGGAGTCCAAGGACTTCTGGCTCTCGGGAATCGCGGGGCTGTGCGCCGCCGCCTTTCCGGCCGTGGCGCTTGCCTTCACGAACGAGCGACTCGTGAACGATCTCGGCTATTCGGCCGGCGCCGCAACCGCGATCGCACTGTCCGGCGGGACGATCGGAGCTCTCGGCTTCTGGCTTGGGGGGCGGTTGGCGGACACGGTCGGCCGGCGTATCACCACCGTCGTGTCGTTGGCGGCATCCGTGCTGGGCGGACTCGCACTGTTCCAGGTCGAAACGGTTCCGGCCCTGCTCGCCGCCATCGTCGTGGGCGGGTTCGGTTCCTTCTCATACGTGCCGGCGGCGTCGAGCCACCGAGCCGAACTGTTCCCAACCCGGATCCGCGCCACCGCCGGAAGCGGCAGCGCCTACCTGGCGACCGTCGGCTCCGCCCTGGGCCTCGGATTCGGCGCCGGCGCCATCGACGTCATCGGTCTCTTTCAGACCCTTCGCTGGCTTTCGATCCTCATGGCGGTCGCCGCAATCCTCACCTGGATGCTCCCCGAGACCCGAGGCAAAGACCTCGCCCCGTGAAGTTGTCCCCCAGGGGAAGGTCCCTGCCAGCGACCGTAAGGAGCTGGGAGGTAGACATCCCATGGGGGTGAAT
>JAOUGY010000042.1 GCA_029865445.1 Acidimicrobiia bacterium
CACCCGTACTGATCGGCGTGGCCGCGAGGTTCGTTGATGATGAGCTGCCGGACATCGTCGTGGTGGTCCCTGACGTGGGACCGTTTGGCGAGAACCGTGTCGCCCGACAGCGGCGGTGCGCCGTCGACAACGATCCGGAACGGCTCGCCGGCCGTGTGATAGTCGACGACCGAGATCGGACTCACAGGTACAGCCGCGTGACGGTCTCGGCGACGGCTGCCGGTTTGTCCTCGCCATCAATCTCGATCGTGACCGTGCGCCGGACCTGTACTCCGCCTGTGACGGCTTCGGCCCCGGCGAGTATCACGCGCGCCCTGATCCTCGAGCCGACACGCACCGGAGCCGGAAACCGCAGCCGGTCGAGGCCGTAGTTGATCGACATACGAGCGTCGACCGGGAGGGAAATCTGGCTCGTGAGAGGGACGATGAGGGACATGGTGAGGTATCCCTGGGCGATCGTGGCGCCGAACGGTCCCGCGGCCGCCCGTTCAGGGTCGATGTGGATCCACTGGGGGTCATCGGTCGCCCTCGTGAACAGGTTGATCCGGTCCTGGGTGATGGTCATCCAGTCCGAGACGCCGAGTTCGGACCCGATCATGGCCTCGAGTTGTTCCAACGTGCCCATGTCCGCATCGTAGGCGTCCTCCGGGGCCGACCGGCCCGGTGACCCTTCATCAAGCGGGAGCCGGATCGATGATCGAGCCGACCTCGGGTACGGGAGGCGGCGGAGGCGACGGAATCCGGACCGCCGCCGCCGTCACGTCGTCGATCAGTGGCACGGCTCCGTACTCCGATCCGGGACAGAACCCTGCGCTGAACACCCACGCTCGACCCGGCTCCGCGCATCCTGCCGGATACGACATCACGAGCAGGCGTTCCCCGTCAACCCAACCAACCGGCACGGAGGTCATCGAGACGAGCGGTTCGGGGAGGTCGATGCCAACGACCCGTGCGTGGCCGCCTTCCACACATCCGAGTCCGGGAGCGCCCGATTCCCGGTAGGCGATGAGCAGCGGATCGTGAGCCGAAGGGAGAACCATGTCGAGGTGGTTCTCGCTGTCGACTATCGACGGTCCTTCGAGCGTGCCCGACTCGGAGATCTCGACCCGGTGAATGTGCGAGTGTGCGTCATCGTGTCGCGCCACGAAGACTGGCTCCCCCGAGCCCGTCCAGGCCGCACTCGCCAGAACGGCGCCTTCATCGGCGGCGAACAACGTCTCGTCTGCCCCTGCGTTCGTGGCAAACCAGAGCCCGTATCTGCCGTCGGGGTGGCTTCCAATCGCCAGAAGATGGGTACCGGCAGGGTGATAGGCCACTTCGTCGGTGACGTCCAGGAAGGTGATGTCCTCGATGGACCCGTCGTCGAGCGTGCGTTTCGTCACGGAACCGGGAGTCACGAGCACCACCTTCTGGCCCGTCGGTTGAGTCCATTCGTATGACGCGGCGGCGTCGAGCGGAATCTCACCCGACGGCGTGATGACCCGATTCCCGGATAGGAACGACGTCGCAACGGGCGACCACGAAAGCTCCAGGGGAGCGTCGTCCAGCAGGCAACGCACGGAACCCGCATCCGCCGACACCCCATAGAGCCGTCCGGCTACCGCGACCGTGAACTCACCTTCGGGGAGCGGCCTGCCCAGGTCGCAGGTTCCGTTCGGAAGGGTGGTCACGAGGGCGGTGATGGTGTCGGCGGAGGTGGTCGTCGCCGGCGCGGTCGTGGTGGTGGAACTCGGCTGCGATGTCGATGTCGTCGGCGTCGCCGGAATCGTGGAGGGTGTTGTCGTCGATGGGGCGGCCTCGCTGCATGCAGCGATCGCACACGAGGCCACGAGGGTGCCGATTCCCAGGCCGACCCGTAGGTGTCTCACTCGTCGAGAAGATACACGGGCTCTCGGTAGTACCTGATCTTCCCTTTGCGTTCCTTCTCGGACAGGTAGTCGTGGAGCCATCGGTTCTTCTCGGCGAGACTCCGGTCGTCGGCCAGCATCTCGATCGGGATGTCGAGCCGCAGCACTCGACCGGGTATGAGGAACCTGGTCACGCCGGCCGGTAGCAATCGGCCGCTGCCGGCGGCATGGAGGACTTGCTCCACCGTGAACTGGGGGTACTCCACGAGAGCCACCATGTCCGGGTACCAGCCGGCGAGCGTGCGTACGTTCCGCTCCAGATTGCGCGAGACCGTGGCGGCAGCGATGTAGGCGTGGGCGATCGCCGCCAAAGCCTCGAACCGGTTCACGCCGTGATCTGCGTTGAGGACGAATGCGCGACCATCGACGGTGGTCACAGAACACAGTCCGCCGTACTCGAGTACTCGCATGGCCGCGTCGTCCTCCACGAGTTCCATGGTCGTGCCTGGCACCGAGTCGAGCACCTCGACGAGCCGGTCTGGCTCGATCGCCCTCACCACGTGATGCCACGTCTCGAGGGCGAGCCCTTCGTCGATGGCAACATCCTGGACGATCGTGTGCCGGTAGCCCATCTGTCGGAGGGCGTCGGACCTGGTCGCCCCGTCGAGTACGACGTACCGCTCATCGACGCGAGCGACGAGCGGGGGATTGCGGAGAAAGCCCTCGGAATGGATGCTCTCTGCAAGCCTGGCCGACCGCTTGTGGTCCACCGCCTCGTGCGGAACCACCTGTTCCACCTCCACGAACCGAAGGGGCAGCACCTCGGCGGGTTCGGGTTCGACCAGGAATGACAGGATCTTGGAACACACATCGAGCGCGGCGGTCGTCTGGGCATCTTCGGTCGAGGCGCCGATGTGGGGGGTGGCGATGACCTTGGAGTGTCCGGCGAGCGGGTTGTCCACCGCCGGTTCGACGGCGAAGACGTCGAGGCCTGCCCCTGCCAGCCCGCCCGCATCGAGAGCCCGCAGCAAGGCAACTTCGTCGACGACGCTGCCTCGAGATGTGTTGATGAGGCATGCCGTCGGTTGCATCGCAGCCAGTTCCGCCTCACCGATCAACCCCTCGGTCTCGGAGCGTGCCGGTACGTGCAAGGTGACGTAATCGGAAGCCGCCAGCAGGTCGTAAAGGTCCAGAGGTTCGACGTCGTGTTCCATGTACAGCTCGGGCGTGGGTCGGTGTTGGTTGGTCAGCACGCGCATCCCGAACGCCTTCGCCCGGGAAGCGACCGCCTGACCGATTCGCCCGAACCCGACGATGCCGAGGGTCTTGCCCGAAAGCCCGGACCCCATGAGCTTGGACTTCTCCCACCGGCCGTCCTTCATCGCCGCATCCGCCGCCGAGATGTTCCGGGCGAGGGCGAGGAGCAGGCCGAGCGTCAGTTCGGCGACGGCGAGGGTGTTGGCGTCTGGACTGTTGACCACCTCGATGCCGGCGGCGATTGCCGCTTCCACGTCGATGGCGTCGAGCCCGGCCCCGGCCCGCGCCACCACCTTCAGGCGGCCCCCGTGGGCGACCACCGGGGCGGTCACCTTCGTAGCCGAGCGTACGATCACCGCCTCGTAGGCGTCGATTATCTCGATCAACGAAGCTTCATCCAGTCCGGGGCGAACATCGACTTCGCAATGCTCGGAGAGGAGGTCGATTCCCACCTGTGCGATCGGATCGCAGATGAGCACGCGGGGACGGTGTTCTGTCATGTGAAGCTCCTTCCGCCCCCGATGACGATGACTTGGCCTGTGATGTACGACGAACGTTGTGATGCGAGGAATGCCACCAGTTCCCCCACCTCGGCCGGGTCTCCCATACGACCGAGCGGGATCGCAGAGATCATGCGGGTGAGAATCTCCTCAGGGATGCCGAGTGCCATCTCGGTCCCGATGAGCCCCGGTGCTACCGCGTTCACCCGTACCGCCGGTGCCAGTTCGAGAGCGAAGGCTCTCGTCATCCCCACGATCCCGCCCTTTGACATCGAGTAGTTGAACTGGCCGAAGTTGCCGAGGTAGGCCCTCGATGCGATGTTGACGATGGAGGCGCTCGGGGCCAGGGCAGGAATCAAGGCTTGGGTGAGCCGGTAGGCCGCTCCCAGATTGACGCCGAGCACCGCCTCGAAATCGGCTTCGCTCATGTTCACCAGCCTTGCGTCACGGGTGATGCCCGCGTTGTTCACGATCACGGCGACATCGGTCCCGGCGTGCTCCACGACCGAGGAGATCCCGGCATCCTGGGTCAGGTCAGCCTGTACCGCGACGACGTCGACCCCTGCGTCTTCGAGTTCAAGCGCGGTGTCGGCGAGCGCCGGTGCCATGTCGACCAGTACGAGCCGGTGGCCATCGGCTCCGAGACGGGCGGCGATCTGGGCGCCGATCCCACGAGCCGATCCGGTGACGACGGCGGTCGTCATGCCAGGGCCTTTCCGATGTGACCCCGCCCCAGGTGGATGAGCTCTCCGGTGGGGGTTGCCCCGTGGAGGAGGACATCGCACCACCTGGCGACATCACCGACCGGGGTGTCATCTTCGATGGCGACGACATTGACGCTGGCACCTTGTTTCGCCACCTCCAGGGCGAGGGTTCGCCCAGCCGACAGAAGGCCGGTGGCGACCATTGCCGCCGGCGCTCCCCGCCGGCCGAGGAGATCGTCGTTGTGGACGACGTACACGATCGATTCGCCCTTCCCGGCTGTCTCCTTGGAGCACTCGTATGCGTCGCGCAGCGTCCCGGCCACGGTCGGCCAGTCGGGAAGCCGGGCCGTTGCGACGAATACGAGGCCCGGACCGTCCGGGAAGTCATCGTTCCACTCTTGCGGCACTCGCCTGGTCATGGTCGCGGGACGGTAGCGGAGCCACCACCCGGAGGGCCAGCCGAAGTCCGGCATGCCCTCACGTCGAGCCGTCGCTCACCCGAGGATCTCGCCTGTGTGCGCTCCCAACGCCGGCGCCGGGTCCGGGTGTCCGATCTGGACGCCGTCGATGGAGATCGCCGAACCCGTGACGGGTATGACTCCGCCGTCGTGGCGCATGTGCGGGGCGGCGTCGAACGCTTCGAGGAGAGACCGCACCTTCCCGGCCGGAAGCCCGGCCCCGGTCAGTACGTCGACCCAGTGCTCGGTCGTCCCGCCGCCGAACACCCGGTCGAGATCGGCCGCGAGCTCGTCGACTTCCGCCATCCTCGAGTCGTTGTCGGGGAATCGTTCGGCCAGATCGGGGCGGCCCAGCGTCTCACACAGGATGAGCCAGTGCCGTTCGGAGACGATTGCCAGAGCGATATGCCCATCCGAGGTGGCGAACACCTGGTTGGGCGCCAGATACGGTGAGGCGGTCCCTCGCTTGGTTGGTTGGGTGCCGGTGGCGAAGGCGAGAGCGTTCCAGCCGCCTTGTACGGTCATGATTCCGTCCCGGAGCGATGTGTCGATCCGGCGGCCGATTCCGGTCGAGGCCCGCTCGACCAGAGCGGCGCAGATGGCGAGCGCGGCATGGATGGCGGCCGTGTAGTCACCGATGGTGGTGGCGGTCTTGGCCATGGGTCCGTCGCGTTCACCGGAGATCGCGACCATCCCCGCTTCGGCCTGGAAGACGACGTCGATACCGGACCGGTGGGCTTCCGGGCCGGACGGTGCGAAAGCTGACACGACGGCATAGATCACACCCGGATTCGCTGCCCGGATCTCGGCCTCACCGAGCCCGGCCCGTTCCATGGCGCCGGCCCGGAGGTTGTGCAATACCACGTCGGCTTCCGATGCGAGCTTGAACGCGTTGGTCTTCCCATCGTCGGTCCGCAGGTCCAGAACCACGGATCGTTTCCCTCGATTGGCCGCGACGAAGAACGCAGATTGCCCATCCACGTAGGGTCCGAACCCCCGCCCCAGGTCGCCCCCCGGGGGCTCGACCTTGATGACGTCGGCGCCCAGGTCCGCCAGGAGCATCCCTGCGTGCGGCCCGGCGATGAGGTTCGTGAACTCGACGACTCGAATGCCCGCCAGCGGGCCCTGATAGTCCGTCACGTGCGCTCTACCACCAGAGCGATGCCCTGCCCGACACCGATGCACATGGTGGCGAGACCGTAACGACCTCCACGGCGGCCGAGCTCGTGGACGAGGGTCGTCAAGATCCGCGCACCCGATGCCCCCAGCGGATGTCCGAGTGCAATCGCTCCTCCGTTGACGTTGACCACGTCGGGATCGAGGTCGAGCTGGCGGACGCAGGCCAGGGACTGTGCGGCGAACGCCTCGTTGAGCTCGACTAGGTCGAGATCCCCAACGCCGATCCCTGCTCGCCCGAGGGCCTTCTGCGTTGCCGGCACCGGACCGATGCCCATGATGTCGGGATGCACCCCGGCTGCAGCGCCGGCCACGATCCGCGCCATCGGTTCGAGTCCATGTCGATTCAGTCCATCCTCGGTGACGAGGAGCACTGCGGCGGCCCCGTCGTTCATCGGCGATGCGTTTCCGGCGGTCACCGTCCCGCCTTGTCGGAACACCGGCCGGAGGCTCGCAAGGGCCTCGAGCGAAGTGTCTTTGCGGGGCCCCTCGTCTGCGTCGACCAGCGCTATCGCCCGGCCCCGCGGGTCCTGTGGAGCTTCGATCGGAATGAGCTCTTCCACGAACCGTCCGGCTTCGGTGGCCTCGATCGCCAAACGGTGGGATCGCAGTGCAAAGGCGTCTTGGTCGTCCCGGCTCACGTCGAATCTGGTCGCGACCTCCTCCGCCGTCTCTCCCATCGCCAGGCAGCCGTGGAGTTGGCGCATCCGCGGGTTCACGAACCGCCACCCCAGCGTCGAGTCGGCGATGTCGGGGACACCGGTCGCAAAAGCCTTGTCCGGTTTTGCGATGACGAGAGGTGCCCGGCTCATCGATTCGGAACCGCCGGCGACCATGACCTCGCCCCATCCGGAAGCCAGGGCCTGGCTTGCCGACACGACGGCCTGCAGTCCGGAGCCGCAGAGGCGGTTGACGGTGACGCCCGGCACCGAGTCCGGGAGTCCGGCGAGCAACCCCGCCATCCGCGCCACGTTCCGGTTGTCCTCACCCGCCTGGTTGGCGGCTCCCCACACGACGTCCTCGACCGCCTCCGGGTTCAGGCCGGGGTGACGGGTGAGCAGCCCCTGGATGGCGCGGGCGGCCAGGTCGTCGGGCCGGACGTGGGCGAGCACGCCCCCCACTCTCCCCATGGGCGTGCGGGCGGCGTCGACGAGAAAGATGGAACGCATCCCTTAATGATGCCTCATCGCGGCCGATGACTCATCACAGAACGCGATCTTGGGGTGTTTCGATGAGAAAACTGTCACTACTGCTCGTAGCGTTGCTGGTATTCACGGCGTGTGGCCGGGAGTCTGTGTTTTCGATGGACATCGGTCTCTGTTTCGACGACGAAAGCGCCGAGGAGGTGTCGTCGGTGCCCGAGGTCGACTGTGCCGAGCCCCACGACAACGAGGTCTTCGCCAAGTACGACGTGGCCGACGGATCATTCCCCGGCGACCAAGCGCTCCTCGATACGGCCATGGAGACCTGCACGGCCGAGTACTTCGCGACGTACGTGGGCACCGCCTATGCCGACTCCGACCTCGAGGTGTTCCCCATCACACCGACGGCGGCATCATGGGACGACGGTGATCGTGAGATCGTGTGTGCGCTCTATGCGCTCGACCTGTCGAAATTGACGGGCTCCATGGAGGGCTCGCAGCGCTGACAACGGGCTGAAAGCGAATGTCACATCGGGTGGGAGGCGGCTTCCACCCGATGTGCGTTTCAGCCTCGGCTTCTGAGAAACAACAGAACGGCGATTGCACCGAGAGTCGAACCGATGAGGCCTGCAGGCGAGATGGAAAGGCCCTCGCCGGTGGCGAGGTTTCCCACCAGGCCGCCGACCAGTGATCCGGCGAGCCCGATGAGCAACGTCTTTCCGATCCCCATCTTGTCGGGGCCCGGCAGTAGTGCCCGTCCCAGCCACCCGGCCACCAGACCGATGACGAGAAACCCGATCAGTCCGTCCATGTCCGCATCTCCTCTGCGTCGCCACGGGTGATGCTAGGCCGACCTGGGATCAGGACGTCGGATGGTCGGTCAACCAGTCCGACGAGTACGAGACGAGGCTCTTCATGTAGTTGGCTCGTTCGAATGCGCCGGGATCGGGCACGTTCAACTGGCTCAAGCTACCCCGCGCCTGGGCCACGGAGCGGTACTCGTTCGTCCACAACCACGACTGGAGTCCGTCGACGACGGTACGGAGATGGTCTGGTCCATTGCGGAGGAGCGCTGAAGCCATCATGGTCACATCGGCTCCGGCCAGGATCAGTTTGATCGCCTCTTCGGCGGTGTGGACGCCCGTGGTCGCTGCCAGGTCGGCGTCGATCCTCCCATCCAGAATCGCCATCCATCGAAGAACGAGCCGCAGCTCGTCGGGCGTGGACAGCTTCAGGTTGGGGGAGACCTCCAGCGTGTCGAGATCGAAATCCGGTTGGTAAAAACGGTTGAAGAGAACGAGCCCGTCGGCACCCGCCGAGACCAGCCGCTTCGCCATGTTGGCCATCGACGAGAAGAAGGGGCCCACCTTCACGGCAAGGGGCAGCGCCACCGCCCGTCGCACCTCGGAAACCAGTTCGAGGTACTGGCGCTCCACATCCTCGGAGGTCATGTCCGGGTCGGTGGCGACGAAGTACACGTTCAGCTCCAAGGCGTCGACCCCCACCTCTTCGAGCGTCTTTGCGTACAGAGTCCACCCGCCGCGAGTGGTGCCGTTGAGGCTGGCGATCACCGGTATGTCCAGTTCCCGTTTGGCGGCGTGGATCAGACCGAGGTAGTCGTTGGGTCCGGCGTTGTACTCGTCCATCTCCGGCAAATAGCCACCAGGCGCCTCGGCGAACGACTCTGCACCGAAGTCCATCCCGAAGTGGATCGCCATGGCCTCATGCTCGATCTGTTCTTCGAACAATGACGGGAGGACGACGGCAGGCGCGCCCGCCTCCTCCAGCGCGAGGAGGTGATCCAGGTCGCCGGTCATGGGTGACGCGGACGGGACGATCGGGTGGGGGAGACCGAGGCCGAGGTACGTGGTGGAAAGGTCGGGCTTCATCTCGCTACCTCCTCACTCTTCGACGTCGGCGTACTCGGCGGTGCGATGGATCGTGACCATCTGTTCGTACAAGTGCCATCTGTCGTCGATGTCTTGTTGCGCTCGGCTCATGAGTTCGGAGGCGTGGGAGGGGTTGGCGCGCGCCAGCATCGCGAACCGTGCCTCCTTCGCTGCGAACTCCTTGAACGGGATGGTCGGTTTGCGGCTGTCGAGTTTCAGGCCTGGTTCGCCGTCGGCCTCTCGTGCCGGGTCGTAGCGGAACAGCGGCCAGTACCCGCTGTCGGTGGCCTCTTTCTGGTGCGTCATTTGAGTCGCCATCTCGATGCCATGAGCGATGCACGGACTGTATGCGATGATGAGTGAGACGCCTTCGTGGGCTTCGGCCTCGGCGAAGGCTCGTACCACCTGTGTCATGTTGGCCCCCATTGCCACCTGGGCCACGTAGACGTTGCCATAGCTCATGGCAATCTGGCCGAGGTCCTTCTTGCCGGTCGGTTTGCCGCCGGCCGCGAACTTGGCAACGGCCGCCCGCGGCGTCGCCTTGGAGGCCTGCCCGCCGGTGTTGGAGTAGACCTCGGTGTCGAGGACCAGGATGTTCACGTTGCGGCCGGAAGCGAACACGTGGTCGAGGCCGCCGAATCCGATGTCGTATGCCCATCCGTCGCCACCGATGATCCAAACGGACGATCGGATGAGCGAGTTGGCCACGCCTTCCAGCCGGCGGGCGAGCACCCCGTCCATCGTCGCCAGCGCCGTACGCATCTCGGCGACTCGCTCTCGCTGGGCGATCACTCCCGCCTCGTCGTCTTGCACGGCGTCGAGGATGTCGACCGCCAACTGGCCCAGCTCCGGCGCGAGCGCCGTCACCAGGAGCCGGGCATCCTGTTCCATCGCATCGAAGGCAAGGCGCATGCCGAGCCCGAACTCTGCATTGTCCTCGAACAGGGAGTTCGCCCAGGCCGGACCACGGCCCTCCGCGTCCACCGTCCACGGGGTGGTGGGCAGGTTGCCGCCGTAGATCGATGAGCACCCGGTGGCGTTGGCCACCACCATCCGGTCGCCGACCATCTGGGACAGCAATTTCACGTAGGGCGTTTCGCCGCATCCGGCGCATGCACCCGAGAACTCGAAGAGCGGTGTTATGAGCTGGCTGCCCTTGACGGTGTCCAGTTTCACGGTCCTGCGATCCGGATCCGGGATCGTCTCGAACCGTTCGAATCGTTGTCGTTCCACCTCGAGGTGATCCAACTTCGGCTCCATGTTGATGGCCTTGTGTTTCACCACCTCCTTCGACTTGGCGGGGCAGATGTCGACGCACACCCCGCAGCCGGTGCAGTCGTCGGGGGCCACTTGGATCGTGAGGAGCATCCCGTCCCACTCGCGCCCGGTTGCGCCCTTCGAGGGGAGGCCGTCGGGGAGGTGGTTCTTGTCGAACACCTTCATCCGGATGGCGGCGTGCGGGCAGACGAGGGCGCAGCGGGCGCAGTCGATGCAGATCTCGGGGTCCCAGATCGGAATCTCGTGAGCGATGGAACGCTTTTCCCACTTGGTGGTTCCGGTGGGGAACGTGCCGTCGACCGGCAGGGCCGATACCGGGAGGAGGTCTCCCCTCCCGGCGATCATCATCGCCGTGACGCGCTGGACGAAGTCTGGGGCCTCGGGAGGCACGACGGTGATCGGTGCCAGTTCGTTGGTCGCGGATGCGGGGATCTGCACCCGTTGGAGGGCCTCGAGAGCCCGCTCGATGGCGGCGACATTACGGCGAACCACCACTTCGCCTCGCTTGCCGTAGGTCTTCTCGATCTGGCTCTTCATGGCGGAGACGGCGTCGTCGACGGGCAGGATCCCGCTCAGCTTGAAGAATCCGGTCTGGAGGACGGTGTTGACCCGGCCACCGAGCCCGACGTCGCGGGCGATCGAGTGTGCGTCGACGACCCACAGGTCGAGGTTCTTCTCGAGGATCGATCGCTGGATCGCCCCAGGGAGATGGTTCCAGACTTCGTCGGCTCCGAAGGGGCTGTTGAGAAGGAACGTCGCTCCGGGGGCGGCCAGTTCGAGTACGTCGATCTGGTCGAGGAACGTCCACTGATGACACGCAACGAACGTGGCCTCACCGATCAGGTAGGTCGAGTCGATCGGGCGCGGCCCAAACCGAAGATGGCTGATCGTACGTGACCCCGACTTCTTCGAGTCGTAGACAAAGTAACCCTGGGCGTAGTTCTCGGTGTGTTCGCCGATGATCTTCACCGAGCTCTTGTTGGCCCCGACCGTTCCATCGGATCCCAACCCGTAGAAGACGGCTCGGACGACGTCGGCCGGTTCGTGCCATTCGGGATCGACGTCGAGGCTCGTGTGAGTGACATCGTCGGTGATCCCGACCGTGAAGTGGTTCTTGGGTTCCGGGTTGTCCAGTTCCATCAGGACTCGCCGCACCATCGGCGGTGTGAACTCCTTCGAGGAGAGGCCGTAGCGGCCGCCTATCACGGGGAGCGGACGGCCCTTCTCGGCAAGTGCGGTGACCACGTCCTGGTAGAGGGGCTCGCCGGGTGCGCCGGGCTCTTTCGTCCGGTCCAGCACGGCGACCGAGCGGACCGTCGCCGGTATCGCCTCCACGAACTGCTCCACGGCGAACGGCCGGAAGAGGCGGACGATCAATGCACCGACGGCCTCGCCCCGCGAGGTCATTTCGGCGATGCACTCCCGGGCCGCTCCGGCGCCGGAACCCATGAGGACGACGATCCGCTCGGCGTTCGGGTCGCCGACGTACTCGTACAGCTCGTAGCGCCGACCCGTCAGATCGCCGAACCGGTCCATTTCGGCCTTCACGATGGACGGAACCGCCTCGTGGTAGAGGTTTGCGGCCTCGCGAGCCTGGAAGAACACGTCGGGGTTCTGGGCGGTGCCCCGCACGACAGGGTGCATCGGGCTCAGGGCACGGAGGCGGTGTTCGGCGATGAGGTCTTCGTCGATGATCGCTCTCATCAGGTCGTGGTCGACGAGTTCGATCTTGCCCACCTCGTGGGAGGTGCGGAAGCCGTCGAAGAAATGAAGAAACGGCACGCGGCTGCGCAGCGTGGAACTGTGAGCCACGAGAGCAAGGTCCTGGGCCTCTTGCACGGACGTCGATGCCAGCATGGCGAATCCCGTCTGGCGGGCTGCCATCACGTCGGAGTGATCACCGAAGATCGACAGCGCATGGGTGGCGACGCTGCGGGCTGCCACGTGGATGACGGCAGGGGTCAGCTCACCGGCGATCTTGAACATGTTGGGCAACATCAGGAGGAGGCCCTGGCTGGCGGTGAAAGTGGTGGTGAGCGCCCCAACTTGGAGCGATCCATGCACAGCCCCGGCTGCCCCGGCCTCGCTCTGCATCTCGACCACATCGGGTACGACACCCCACAGATTGGCTTTGCCGAGTTGTGACCAGCTGTCGGCGAGTTCGCCCATCGGTGACGCCGGCGTGATCGGGTAGATGGCGATCACCTCGCTCAAGGCGTGGGCGATACGCGCCGCCGCCTCATTTCCGTCGACCATGCCAAAATCGGCCACCGTCGTCCGTCCTTCTCCGTCGCGTCGAAACATCGTGGGTCGCCGTCGACCGCGACGGCAGGGACCAAGGTCACATGCCGGGGTCGTGTCTTTCGGCTCTTGGAGGAGTGAGTGTGGTGCGGAGAGGATGAGACGAGGCATCGAGAAAGGTGGACTCATGGAACTGAGACCGCTGCTCTCCTTCGAGAAGGAGATGCAAAGCCTCATAGACCGTGTCTTCGGCCGTGAGGTTTCGGTGTTTCGCCCGGTCGTCGATGTCGTGACCGAAGGTGACATGTTTGTTGCCACATTCGAGATCCCCGGCATCGACCCCGACAAGGATGTCGTGATCTCCGTGGAGAACGACGTTCTCATCGTCAAGGGCGAGAAGACCACCGAGACCGAGATCGACGAGGAGCATCGGCATCTCGTGGAACGGACCTACGGTCGGTTCGAACGCATCATCCCGTTGCCCGAAGGGGCCAACGTGGACGACGTGGTCGCCAACTACGACAAGGGGGTCCTCACAGTCCGGATCCCGGTCGAGAGGCTCGAGGCACCGGTATCGAAGAAGATCCCGGTGAGCGTCGGTTGAGACGAGAGGGGCGGGGTTCTGGCGTGCCCCGCCCCTCCGACTCGGCTATACATCTGCGGGTCGCTCAGAGGAGGAACGTGTGAAGATCGTGGTGGGTTTCATCGACACCCCCGAAGGTCATGCGGCGATCGACGCCGCGATTGCGGAGGCTCAACTCCGCGGAGGGAGCCTCGTCGTCGTCAATTCGATGCATGGAGGGAGCCGCGAGGACGAACACGACTACATCGCCACGGCAGAAGCGTTCGAGGCGCTCGCCCAGAGGCTCCGGGACGGAGGGGTCGAGTTCGAGACACACGAGTTCGTCCGTGGGAACAGTCCCGCCCAGGATGTGATTGCGGCAGTCGAGCAGACCGGTGCCGGCATGATCGTGATCGGAATCCGTGAGCGCTCCGCGGCAGGGAAGTTGCTCCTGGGGTCGAACGCCCTCGACATCCTCCACGACACCCCCGTCCCCGTCCTCTGCGTGAAACCCTGACGTCCACAACCCCGGGGGGAGGACCTCGCTGGGCGAGGTCCTCAGCCCGCGGAACGCACCAGTCGCCCTGATCTGGCCACACGCCAGACCACGAGGGCCAGCACCATGCCGCCCGCAACGATCACCAGCGTCGAAGTCGGGAAGGCAGGCCCGGACGGTGTAAACGCGCTCGAGGTCTCCGGGGGCGGAACGTCCTCGACGACCACGACGCCGACCATGCCGGGGTGGATCGTGCACGCAAACGGGAACAGTCCCGGCTCGTCGAATGTCGCCGAGACCCACTGGTCGGTCCCGAAGGCATCGAACGTTCCCCACTCGAGGCCATGGCCCACCAGATTGTGCGGAGCCGGATCTCGATTCACGAACTCGACGGTGGAGCCGGGGGCCACGTGCACTTCGCCCGGCAAGTAACAGCCGTGGACGATCTCGACCACGACCGCCCTTCCACGAGTCGGTTCCTCCTGGCATACCAGAGCCCCTGCGTTGGCGGTAGAGGCGATGGCCAGACTCACCAGGCTCAGCACCAGCAAGAAGAAAACGCGTCTCATCGTGACCTCCTTCGTCGACCTGGTACACCGCAAGTCTCGGGACGGTTCACGACTTCGCGATCTCGATCGCGGCTTCGCGGTCGACCACGGCTTCGAGCCGGTAGGTCAAGTCGTCTTCGGTCCAGATCAGGGCCGGGCCGGACAGGCGCCCCCGGTCCTCGACGATCCGGCCGGCGGAACCCTCGAACAGGATGAAATGGTCATCGCCTTCCACCCACAGCGCAGCGCCTCGATCCAACTCGACCTGGGTCACTTGGGAACTCGGATCCCGCGCCAGTTTCGTCAGTCCACCATCCACGCCGTGCTCGAACACTGCGAGCAGAGCACCTTCCGGCGCCAACCGCGAAGGCGGATACACCAGCCAGAAGCGGCCCTCGGCATCCCGCCGCACTTCGGTGGGTTCGCCGAGCGCCGCCGGGAGCCGGAAGGTGACTTCACCGGTGAACACGGAACCGAGCGTGGACCGCTCCGCCGGGTCGGTCATGACCCCTCGGCCCACTTCGACACCTCCGATCCCGAAGAACGCGGTCACCCGCTCGCGGGTAGCCGGAACGATGGTGGCCACGACGAGAAGCAAGAGCACGGCTGCCGCGAGTTCGACCCAACGTGGCTGTCGCCGGATCGGCCGTTCTTCGTCGGGCCAGCGCACGTGTTGGGCGAGGTCGGTGAGGGCGGCTTCGACATCGATCATGACAGGTGTCCTTCCAACACGGCGGCGAGGCTTTCCCGGGCCCGGTGGAGCCGCGACTTCACCGTTCCGGGCGGTACACCCAGTACGGCGGCGGTTTCCGTCTCGGAAAGCTCGAGCAGATAGCGGCAGACGACGGCGAGGCGTTCAGGGCCGGGAAGGGACTCGACCGCGGCATGAACGGATCGGCGGCGCTCCCATGCGACGGCGTCGGCGGCCGGGTCGGATTCGACGAGTTCGGGAACCGCCGCCGCCGATTCGCGGTTGCTCCTCCTCCATCGGGATCGGACCAGGTTCTTGGCCTCGTTGCTGACGATCTTCAACAACCAGGGGCGGAACGGACTGTCGAAGCGGAATCCATCGAGTTTCCTCCAAGCCTTCAACAAGGCTTCCTGAGTGACGTCCTCCGCTTCGGCCGCCGACCCCACGATCGTCCAAGCGACGCGCAATGCCACCCGCCGGTGTTCGTTCACCAGCGAGTCGAACGCAGCGCGGTCACCGGCCTGCGCCGCTTCGATCAATCGACCTTCTTCCGCCGCTCTAGCCTCCTTGCGACAGTTGTACACCGCCGAATCGATTTGGGTTCTCGGCAGCTGGGGACCTGTGGCCCTGTCGAGCCCGGCGAACGGGGACAACAATTGGAGCCGGGCGTGCCGGTTGACGCGTCCAGGAGGCCGCCATGACAGACATCGCATCTTCGCCTCTGGTAATCATCACATCACCCCGGCTCTCGTACCGGCAACGCCTCACCCAACTGGCGCTGACGGCGGAAGAAGCCATCGACTATCCGCAGCTGCCGGCCGCAGCCCGCCGGGCGTTCGAGACCGGACTCGTTTCCGACCTCCACGAAGGCCACGCGCCGTACCGCCCCAGGTATCTCCTTCCCGACTATTCGGTGGCGCTGAAGAACGGCAGCGAGTACCTCGAGCTCGAGCCTCCCCGCGATCTGCGCGAGGCTGTGGACTTCCTGCAGATTCTCTACCACCACGTCCCTTCGATCACCACCTACCCCGTGTATTTCGGCGACATCGACATGCTTCTTCTCCCGTATCTCGACGGGTGGATGAGTGATGAAGAGCTCGACCGGGAGATCACCCGGCTGTGGCGTTTTCTCGACCGGACCATCCCCGACGCGTTCGCCCACGCCAACATCGGGCCTGTCGACAATCGGATAGCCCGATCGGTGCTCAGGGTCGACAGTGAACTCGGCCAGGTGGTTCCCAACCTCACGCTCAAGTGGGACCCGGAAACGAGCGGCGACGGTCTTCTCCAGGCGGCAGCGGACGCCATCGTCGCCGTGAACAAGCCCCACATCGCGAACCACCCGATGATGTCGCGCGACTTTCCCGAGGGATACGGGGTGGTCAGCTGCTACAACACCCTCCCGCTCGGCGGCGGCTCTCACACGCTGACCCGCCTCAACCTGGCTGAGAGCGTGGCCCGCCATGAAGGTGAAATCGATGCCTACCTGACCAGAACTCTGCCCGAGCACATCGAGCTGACGTTCCAAGTCATCGAGGCCCGCATCAGGTTCCTCGTCGAGGAGGCC
The DNA here is from genome assembly GCA_029865445.1 of Acidimicrobiia bacterium. Classification (GTDB taxonomy): domain Bacteria; phylum Actinomycetota; class Acidimicrobiia; order Spongiisociales; family ZC4RG35; genus JAOUGY01. The sequence continues at coordinate 16,357 of JAOUGY010000042.1, forward strand.
AAGTTCTACGAACACTCGTTCCTCGTCGACGAGGGGCTCATCCACCCCGACCGGTTCACTGCAATGTTCGGCATATACGGCGTCGCCGAGTTGGTCGAAGGACTCCTTCCCGGCAGTCGGTACGGACGAGATGCCGAGGCGCGCGACCTCGCGGACAAGGTGATCGAGCACATTTCCGAGGCAGTCGAGCGGCGCGAACTGCCTCACTGCCGCAACGGCCGAGCCATGCTGCATGCCCAATCGGGTATCAGCGAGGACATCGGGGTGACTGCGGGAGCGAGGATTCCGATCGGCGCGGAGCCGGAGATCGTCGAACACATCGAGACCGTGGCGCATCATCATTCAGCGTTTTCATCGGGCATCTCCGACATCATCGCTCTCGACTCCGGTATCCGATCCAATCCCGAAGCCCTCGTCGACCTGACGAGGGGGGCGTTCGATCGGGGGATGAGAGAAGTGACGTTCAACGTCGAAGGATGTGACCTCGTCCGGGTCACCGGCTACATGGTGCGGCTGTCGGACATCGAGAAACTCGCGAACGAAGGGTCGCGTATCAACAGTACGGTCCTGGGTGCGGAATCCGTTGAGAATTGGGGTTTGCTGGGTCGGCTCCCGAGGGTCGTGAGCGTCGAGACGGATCCTCGACTGGGAACCCGGTGATTCTCGCTCCGGCGGGGACGATCTCGCATCCGATCGAGCCTCGCATCGATGTGTTCGAGGTGGCCGGAGTGGTGCGCTCGAGCTTCGTCGACGGCCCCGGAAATCGATACGTCCTGTTTCTCCAGGGGTGCAACTTCGACTGCACCGCATGTCACAACCCCTCCACTATCGGGCGGTGTGATGGCTGCGCCGTGTGTGTGGATGTCTGCCCGCACACGGCGCTGGCGGTACCTGTGGCCGGTCGGATTCTCTTCGACCCATCGGCGTGTGATCAGTGTGGGGATTGCCGCACGGTGTGCCCGATCAGCGCCGACCCCACGATCCGTCTTCGCTCCGTGGATGCCGTCCTCACCGAGATCCGGACGGTGGCTCCCTTCGTCAGGGGCGTCACAGTGACAGGCGGTGAGCCGACGCTTCAACTTGGAGCGCTGAAGTCCCTGTTCTCCCGGATGGGCGCCGACCCCGAGCTGGGGCCGCTGACCCGGCTCGTCGACACGAACGGCTCGCTCGCTCCTGCGGGATGGCACGAGCTTCTACCCGTTCTCGACGGTGCCATGGTGGACCTCAAGTCGGGGACGCCTCAACTGCACCGGCGAATCACTCGTTCCGAACAGTCCCACGTGGTCGCGTCGCTCCACCTCCTGGCGGACGCCGGAAAGCTGGCCGAGGTTCGACTGCTCCTCATCGAAGGTGTCACCGACACCGATGTCGAACTGGAAGCCTGGGCGCGGATCGTGACTGCCGTCGACCCGGGCGTTTCCGTCCGAGTGATGCCGTTCCGGCACGAGGGGACCCGGACGGCGGCCCGAGAGTGGCCGATCACCGGAGAACGCGCCATCGAGCGTGTTGTCGACCGGCTCCGGGATCTGGGGCTGACCGGCCCATTCGGCGCCTGAACACCTTCGGGGGGACACGACTCGGAGTGCCTACCGGAACTCATGTGTTCCCCACCATCCACTCTCGTCGTGGGAAGCCGGCACCGATGTACCCGAGCGCTCGAACGAGGAATGCGGCCATG
>JAOUGY010000043.1 GCA_029865445.1 Acidimicrobiia bacterium
TTGGGGTCTTCGATCGTTACGATCGACACCGGACGGCTGGCGTTGATGTGCTCCACCATGGCGGCAAGGCTCGTGGTCCGACCCGATCCCGACGGCCCGGTGATGAGCACGAGGCCCTTCGATTCGGTGGTCAACTTGCGGACGATCGGAGGTAACCCGAGGCGTTCGAGAGTCGGGACACCGGGCACGACCCGGCGCATGACCACGCTCACCGACCCCCGCTGACGGTACGCATTGACCCGGAACCGCCCGAGGTCCTGGCGGCCAATGGCAAAGTCCACTTCGTTGGTCGCATTGAACGTCTCTTCGGCGCGGGGGGTGAAGATGCTCTGGGCGATCGCCTCGGTGTCCTTGGGTCGGAGACTCGGCAGATCCTCCATACGTTTCAGCTCGCCGTCGACGCGGATCACGGGCGGCGAACCCACCTTCAGGTGGATGTCGGAGGCGTGCGACTCCACGGCACGTCGCAGCAACTCGTCAAGGGTCATTGCCATCGGTGGTTTCTCCTACGCGTGAAAGTGAGCGGATATGTGTCGGATCGGCAAAACAGCGTCCGAAACTTGAATCCGAGAGACGGAATGGGCCGCTCGGCCCGTCCTTCACACCACCGGTACGTGTTCGCCCTGAGCGACGAGCCGCGGTGAGTTGGTGATCTGTACGACGCCGGCTGCGGCGGGAACCACGGTCGTGTTCGAACACCCGCCTCGGTCGATCGCCTGGTAGTTCACGAGATAACTCTGTGGGTGCCAGACGGACCCCGCCCGTTCCACGGTCGGATCACGCCAGCAGGCCGCCACCGCCCTGTCGTCACAGCGGGTGAAGATCTCGGACCAGACCACGGGGGCCTCGAGCAGTTCACCGCCGGCTTCCAGCCTGCGGATCTCAACGAAGTCCTCCCCGGGGCCCGCGATCTGTCCGCTCCACCAGCCGGGTTCGGCAAGTACGATCCTCAGCCGGTACTCCCGGCCCGGTTCCCACGGGTAGTCACGAGTGTTCCGATCGCGGGGAGCGGACGGAAACCGCGATTCGGTTCCACGGAGAACCTGGCCGTTGGCGTCGTACCCGCCCCAGTTGGCGGCCCGGCTACGGGGAAACCTGGGATTCCACTGAAGCCCGAGATGCGCTCCACCCACCCGCCGGCCGTTCGAGTCCGCGAAGGAAGCCTGGAGTGCCCAGAAGCACAGCTTGTCGACCTCCGGTTCCCATTCGACGGTGATCGAAACCTCCACCGAGTCGCCGGCGGGTGCGTCGACCCACCACAGGTGGAACGACGATGCGCCGTTGCCCGACGTCGGGAATCCCGAGGTCCGGGAGGTCAATCGACGTCCCAATGCCGGGAGGTGATTTCGACCGCCCGTTCGAGCGCAATGTGGGACCCGTCGGGCGACCGTCGGGTCGCGCCGTCCTCGTGGGTACCGGCGAGGCCGCGCAGCGTGGCCGCGGTCGCAAGCGTGATCGCCGGCAGGTGGTAGCCGCCTTCCAGGAAGGTGATCACGCGGTTCGGCGGAGCGAACCGGCGGAGCGTCGACGCCATGAACCCGTAGTCGGAGTCGAGCAAGCGGATCTCGGCGAGTGGATCGTCCTCGTGGGCGTCGTACCCGGAGCTGATGAGGATCCATTCCGGCTTGAACTGGGCGAGCACCGGACCAACCAGACGATCGAATGCCTCCCGGTACACGTCACCCCCCGTCCCCGCCGGAACCGGGATGTTGACGACCGTTCCTTCCCCTGGACCGACGCCCACCTCCACCACGGAACCACCACCGGGATAGAACGGGTACTGGTGAAGGCTCACGTACAGGACCTCCGGGTCCTCATCGAAGCTGTCTTGAGTGCCGTTGCCGTGATGAACGTCCCAGTCGATGATCGCCACCCGGGCGCCGGCCGCCCTCAGAACGGCGGCGGAGACCGCAACGTTGTTGAAGATGCAGAACCCCATCGCCTGGTTCACCAGGGCGTGGTGGCCGGGAGGGCGGATGGCCAGGAACGCGGTGGCGTCATCGTTTGTCCGAAGTTGATCGATCGCCTCCACTCCGGCGGCTGCCGAGCGGAGCGCGGCTTCCCACGAGTCGGGCACGGCGATGGTGTCCTGGTCGAGGGCTCCACCACCGGCTGCGCAGAAGCGCCTGATGGCTTCGACGTACTCGGGGCGATGAACGAGGTGGAGCAGCTCGACGTCGATCTCTCCCGGCGCTATCCGCCGGACAGCGAAGCCGGACGAGACCACACCACGCTCGGCGGCGTCGAGGCGAGCCGGACGCTCGGGGTGCCACGCTCCCGTGTCGTGGAGGGCGAAGACCGGATGGGTGAACAGGATCACCTCCACGGGCCGCTACCTTGCCTGTGTGCAGGGACTGACATGAGTCGAGGCGGTGGGGTCACAATTCGCGGTGACTGGCCCGGATCCGTGGTGCTCCGATCGGGTTGGGCGAAGGCGCATGCCCGACCGTGGAACGACGCCGACCGCTCGGCCAGTCTGCGTTTCGAGCGCGGTTCGGCGGACTTCCTGCATGCGTGTGCACAGGCTCTCTTCGCCCTCGACGTTCCCGCTGTCTACTCCGCGCCCGTTCACCGTTCGGGCCAAGGTATATGGGAACGGGCCGGCTTTGAGCCCGATCGCCAACTGATTCTCATGGAGAGGAGTCTGCCACGTCATTACCCCTCCGACCTCCCATCGGTGGACAAGGCGACCGTAGACGATGTTGCCGCGATCGACAGCTTGGCGTTCGAACCCGACTGGCAGATAGGGCGTTTGGGCCTCGTCGATGCTCTGGGCGCAACCGTTCAGGCCGAGATCCTATCGGTGGGCGACGGATTCGCCCTGGTGGGGGTCTCGGGACCGGTGGCCTACCTCCAACGCCTGGCAGTACATCCGGCAGCCCAGGGAAAAGGAGTGGGCAAAACGCTGGTGTGGATCGCAATGCGGTGGGCCCGGTCGTCAGGCGCGAGGAGCATCATGCTCAACACCCAGCCCGACAACCACCGGGCGACGGCGCTCTATCGAAGCATGGGGTTCGAGGTGGCCGCCGAACGCTTGACTGTCCTCCGCATCACGAAGCCATCCCCACGACGGGCGTGAGATACTGACGCGGCGCGTCGAGGTCGGGAGGCCGCCAATGATCAGGATCGTCACCGATAGCTCAGCCGATCTTCCCACCGAGGTGGTGGACCGTCATCGGATCACGGTGGCGCCGCTCACCATCCGCTTCGGCGACGAGGAATACGTCGATCGACGCGACCTCGACCCACCCACCTTCTGGGCGAAACTCGGAAGTGCCCAGAGTCTTCCCGAGACCGCCGCCCCCAGTGCCGGCACCTTTCTCGACGCCTTCCGGAGCGTGCACGCCGACGGAGCATCCGGGGTCGTCGCCATCTGCCTGTCTTCGGCCATCTCCGCAACGTACCAATCGGCTGTGATCGCCGCCGAGGATGCTCCCCTGCCGGTGAAGGTCGTCGACTCCCGCACGGTGTCCATGGCGCTCGGCCTCCAGGTCCTCCACGCGGCGACCGCTGCGGAGTCGGGGGCCGACCTGGACGGGGTGGTCGCTGCCGCGCTATCGGCCGTCGAACACACCGACATCCTGGCGGCTCTCGACACGCTCGAGTTCCTCAAGCGTGGCGGACGCATCGGCGGAGCCCAGGCATTCATTGGAGGTTTGCTCGATGTGAAGCCTCTCATCACCTTCGCCGACGGCGCGGTGGCGCCCGCCGGCCGGGTCCGCACCAGATCGAAGGCACTGGCTGCGCTCGTGGCCAGGGTGTCGGATCGCGCGTCGCAACTCGAAGCGGTAGCGGTGATGCACGGCGGTGGCGCAGGCGTGGAAGCGCTGGTCGACGCAATCAGAGAGGCAGTGCCGGGTATCGAGCCGATCGTCGCCGAGCTCGGACCCGTGGTCGGAACCCACTCGGGCCCAGGCGTGCTCGCCGTCGCCTACAGAACCGGCTGACGATGCCTCCACCGCTCCCCGACCGATTCCGGCTCGAAGTCCGCTTGGGTCGCGATGGCGACATCGAGCAATGGTTGGCCACCGACCTGTCGCTCGACCGCCCAGTGGAGATCCGCGTGCTCGGTCCGGACGCCGACGAAGCCCGCAGAGCAGAGTTTCTCAGCTCTGTGCGAGGAGCGGCCGCGGTCTCTCATCCTCATTTCACGTGGGTCTACACCGCGGGACAGGTACCGGATGGCGTGTACGCAGTGTCGGAGTGGACAGGCGGAATCTCGGTGGAAGATCGGCTGCGGTCGTCGGAAACCATCCCCGTCGAGGACTTCCTTCCAAACGGCGCAGGGTTGGCCGATGCTCTCGCCGCCCTCCACGCAGAAGGCATAGTGCACGGCGCCATCGATACGGGGTGCCTGTTCCACGCCGTGGCGCACGCCGCCAAGCTGGGCGGCGTCGGAAGATCGCCGGTCACGATCACTGCCGTCGATGATGTGCGAAGCCTGGCAGCCGCCCTCGAGGAGGGCCTCACGGGGCGGCCACCCGGTGGGCCTTCTCCATCGGAGATCGTGGACGGCCTGAGCCCCCAGGTCGATGACATACTGGCGCGAGCCCGATCGGGGCGGCTCACGGCGCGCCAGTTCTCCGACGAACTCGGGGCGGCACCGACCCCCACTCCCCCACCTCCCGAGTCACCCCGTTTTGCCCGGCGTCTCCTCCTGGCCGCGATCACTCTCGTATTGGCGGCCACCGGGCTGGTGTTTGTGGGGAGGGTCTTCCTGGCCGACGCCGGCATCCCGATCCTCATGCCCGAGTCACAGTCAGGTGACGGCGATCCGATCCTCCCTTCGTCCACGGTGGTCGTGGTGGCGGCGGCGTCGTCCACAACCGTCCCGCTGGAACCGGTGGCAGTGGCGGAGCTCTCCTCCGTCGATCCGTTCGGCGAGAACGAGGAGAACGACGAGCGGCTGCCCAATCTCGTCGACGGTGACCTCGACACAGTGTGGCGGACCGAGCGGTACATCGACCCGTTCCCCTCGCTCAAGCCGGGAGTCGGGGTGGCCTTGCGCCTCGTAGATGCTCCGAAGATGCTCGAGCTCGACGGGATGGTCGAGGGAACCGGCTATCAGTTGGGGTGGTCGGCCCAGTTGCCCGCAACCCCCGACGATTGGGACCTGGTGACTCGGAGCCAGGCGGCCGGATCGGCGATCGCGATTCAGCTTCCGGCTCGCGATGGTGGATGGTGGTCGATCTGGTTGACCTCACTGCCCGCCTCGCCCGACGGGGGCCATCTCGGCGAGCTTGCAGAAGTACGCTTCACCCGATGATGGAGGCGTCGGACGTCGAACTCGTCTCGAGGCTGGCGCAAGGGGAGTCGCCAGCCCTCGACGAGATCATGCGCCGTCATGAGGACCTCGTGTTCGCCGTGTGCCTTCGGCTCATGGGCTCGCGCGAGGCGGCACTGGACGCCTCCCAGGAGACCTTCCTGACCGTATTCCGCAAGGCCGACCGGTTCAAAGCCGAAGCCGCCTTCACGACCTGGCTGTACCGGGTCGCCACCAACACGTGTTTCGACTTGCTGCGGAAAGCGAAACGCCGCCGCGCCGACCCGTTGCCCGAGTACCACGAGCCGGTCGACGTCACCACGCTCGACGATCTGGAGTCGGTGGAGGTGCGGCCCCTGATCGACGAGGCCTTGCGGTCGATCCCTCCTGATTATCGCGCCGCGGTCGTGCTGTCCGACCTCCATGGGTTGGGCATCGCAGAGATCGCCGAGGTCCTGGAGATCCCGGAGGGCACCGTCAAGTCGCGGGTCTTCCGGGGTCGCAGGCTGCTCGCGGAAACACTCGGGAACATCCACGGAACATGAGACGTCGAATGACAGAGAAACAATGCACGAGCACCACGACCCCGATCTGATCGCCGCGTACGCGGACGGTTCCTACGAGGGCGACCCGACCGAGGTCGAGTCGCTTCTCGAGAGCTGCGCCGAATGCCGGGCCGGGCTCGCCGTGCAGCGGGACATCCTGGAGATGCTCCGCCAGGCGACTCCGGTTGCCATGACCGACGACGAGCGAACCAGGTTGCGGGCCGGCGTGCACGCAGCTCTCGACATGGGTGCCGAGGTGGTGCCCCTCGAACGCAGGCCGTTGAACCGGGTTTGGCTGGCGGTCGGTTCGGCGGCTGCTGCCATGCTCGTGATGGTCGGAATCGCCGGCAATCTCGGCGGCACCGACACACCACTCGAAGCAGTGGAGGAGATGGCTGCCCTCGACGGTGACGGCTCGTTCGACACCACCGCCTCGGATCTGGCCGGCGCCGCACTCGCTGCCGAATCCCCCGCCGACGCCTCGGACGAAGCATCGGTGGAAACGACGGCAGCGGCTGCAACAGAACAGGCCGTCACGCGCACCTTCTTGTACAACGCCGAAACCGCCACGGTCGACGAGTTCCGTCGCATGCTCGACGAACAGGCAGCACTCATCGACCCCGGCGCCGCCAAGAGGCTCGCCCCCGACGATTTCTCACAGGCGGAGCTGCCGAGCCCGACGTGCCTCGACGTGCCTGAGGGACGGGTGGTGAGCGTCACCACGGGGTCGATCGCCGGTGAGCCGGTCGAGGGGTTCGTGGTGGTCGACGATGCAACCGATGCCCTGGTCACCGTGATCTACTCAGCCGGGAGCTGCACGCTCATCGAGTGAGGCCGAGTCGAGCAGGTCGACCGAGTCCACTAACCTCGCCGTAGTGGAAGATCTCGCCGTCAAGTTCGCCGACTTCCTCGAGTCGATCGCCTCGAAGGTCCGCTCTCTCACCGTCGATCGCGCCCGCAAGGTCCTCACGATCGTTGCCCTGGCGATCCCGGCGATCGTGCTGGGTTCGTTTGCCATCGTGTTCCTGTTCATGACCATCCACGGCGCCCTCGCCATCCCCCTGGGGCGTTGGGGGGCCTACGCGGTGGAGGCGGGACTATTTGCGGCAGTCGGTGCGTTCTTGTGGGCGAAGCGAACGACCGAGGAACATACGTGAGCACTGTTGAAGACGTCATCATCATCGGCAGCGGTCCTGCCGGCTACACGGCCGCGCTGTATGCGGCCCGCGCCGACCTGAACCCTCTCGTGTTCGAAGGCAGCCAGTCGGGCGGACAGCTGATGATCACCACCGACGTGGAGAACTACCCGGGTTTCCCGGACGGGATCATGGGCCCGGAGCTGATGGACCGATTCCGCAAGCAAGCCGAACGGTTCGGGGCGAGGCTCGTGACCACCGACGTCACAGAAGTCGACTTCGGCCAGCGGCCGTTTCGGGTGAACGTCGGCGCCGACGAGTACCTGGCTCGGACGGTGATCGTCGCCACCGGCGCCTCGGCGATGTGGCTCGACGTCCCCGGCGAACAGGCCCTGACCGGCCGCGGGGTTTCGGCGTGTGCGACCTGTGACGGCTTTTTCTTCCGCGACAAGGAACTGGTGGTGGTTGGCGGTGGCGACTCGGCGATGGAGGAGGCGTTGTTCCTCACGAGATTCGCCTCAAAGGTCACCATCGTGCACCGCCGAGACGAGTTCCGGGCTTCGAAGATCATGGCCACCCGGGCGATGGAGCATCCCAAAATCCAGGTCGTATGGAATGCCGTCGTTGCGGAAATCCTCGGCACCGATGAGGTGACCGGTGTGGTGCTCGAGGACACCGTCACAGGCGAGCGCTCGACCTTGGCTGTCGACGGGGTGTTCGTGGCGATCGGCCACAAACCGAACACGAGCATCTTCCAGGGCCAGTTGGACCTCGATGACAAAGGATACGTGGTCATCGCCGGCCCTGGCACCCGTACTTCGGTCAACGGAGTCCTGGCCGCCGGGGATGTGGCGGATACTGTGTACCGGCAGGCGATCACCGCGGCCGGAACGGGGTGTCAGGCCGCCCTCGATGCACAGCACATCTTGACCGAAGATTGATCGAACGAACCAAGGAAGTGAACCCGATGGCTGGAAACACAATCACTCTCACCGACGCCACGTTTGGCGACACGATCTCGGGTAGTCAACCCGTTCTCGTGGACTTCTGGGCCGAATGGTGTGGTCCGTGTCGCATGGTTGCTCCGGTGCTCGAAGAGATCGCCGGCGAGAATCCGGAGGCGCTCACGGTGGGGAAACTGAACATCGACGAGAACCCGCAGGCACCGGCGAGCTACGACGTGATGAGCATCCCCACGATGATCCTGTTCCAGGACGGCGTCGAGAAGAAGCGCATCGTCGGGGCTCGCCCCAAACACCAGCTGCTGGCCGAACTCGCCGAATACATCAGCTGACCACACCCAACTCGATCCACCGAGGACGCCGCCGGGGAACCAAACCCGGCGGCGTCCTCGTTTGTCTCCTCGGAGGCGCCGATGTGGGAGCATGAGGTATGCGTCTATACCGTCTGGATGACTCGGGTGACCCCGTCAGGGACATCCAGGATCGCCTCGCCGCACTCGGCCATGGCTGCGACCCCGACGCCCGAGGCGAGTTCGGGAAGGCGACCGCCGACGCGGTGCGGGCGTTCCAGGACGAACGCGGCCTCAACGTGGATGGCATCGTCGGGCCCGACACCTGGCGCTCCCTCTACGAAGCCGGATATCGCCTGGGCGATCGGTTGCTACTCCTCCGACGCCCGATGCTCCGCGGCGACGATGTCGGTGAGCTCCAGACGAGGCTGAACAACCTTGGATTCGACGCCGGCAAACCCGACGCCATCTTCGGTCCCGACACCCAGCGGGCCGTCACCGAGTTCCAGTACAACCGGGGACTGCTGGAGGACGGTGTGGCGGGACCCGAGGTCATAACCGAGCTCCGTCTCGTCAGCCGCGGGCAGCTCGAAACCGGGCGAGAGACCATCCGCGAACGGGAATGGCTGCGAACGCTCCGACCCACCATCCTCGGCACACGCGTCTTCTTCGATCCTGCCGCTACTTCACCAGAAGAGGCGCAAGCGGCCTGGGAGGCCGCCACCGCAGCCGCCATCGCCCTCCAGGAGCACGGCGGCCTGCCAATTATTTCCAGATCCATGGATGCGGTGCTGCCCGAGCGTCTCCGGGCCCAGCGCGCCAATCGGCAAGGGGCCGACATCATCGTGTCGTTTCAGCTGGCAACCGACGGCGACGAGGGCGTGTTCTCATTCGAGACGGCTCGATCGCGGAGCGAGGCCGGCGCGAGGCTCGCTTCCCACGTGGCGTCGGCGCTCGAGCTGGAGCAGCGCGGTAGGGCGACTGCGATCCTGCGGGAGACGCGCTCCCCGGCCGTGGTGGTCTGCGCCACCGAACTCCATGCCGATACCGGCAAGAAGGTCGTGGCTGGGATCGAGGACTTCTTCCGGGACTGCGGGAGAGCTCCCGTCAGGTGAAGAAATGGCGGTACAGCCTCTCGAGGTCGTCGAGCGAGCCGAAGCCGATCTCGATCTTGCCCTTGCGGTTTCTGTACTGGATCCGGACCCGGGTCCCGAGCTGCTCTGTGAGTCGGTTCTCCAACTCGATGATCTCAACCGGCCGCACCTCGCGTATCCGAGGAGGACGGTCGTCCTCGGAATCGGTCCCTTTCCGGATACGGGCGGCTTCTTCGACCTGGCGGACGCTCCACCCTTCTTCCACGGCTCTGCCGGCGATGTGCTCGGCATACTTCCCGTCTTCGATCCCGAGGAGGGCACGGGCATGACCGGCCGACAACTCACCCCGCTCCAGCATGCCCTGTATCGACGGCGCCAGCCCGAGCAGCCGGAGGGTGTTGGTGATGGTCACCCGGCTCTTACCGACCCTCCCTCCTACTTCTTCATGGGTCATGCCGTAGTCCTCGAGGAGTTGCTTGTAGGCCGCGGCTTCCTCCAGCGGTGACAGATCCTGACGCTGGATGTTCTCGACCAGGGCCTGGGTGAGCGACGCCTCGTCATCGACTGTGCGGATGACGGCGGGGATCTCGGTGAGGCCCGCACGTTTGGCCGCTCGCAACCGCCGCTCCCCCGCGATGAGCGTATGGCTGCCCGCATCGTCGGCCGGCGTGACGGCGATCGGTTGAAGTACGCCGACCTCCCGGATCGACTCGGCGAGACCCGCCAGCGCCTCTTCGTCGAACCGTGATCGGGGTTGGTTCGGATTGGGCTGGACCTTGTCTACTGCCACCATCGCGAATCCGGACTCCGCCGGACCCGTCGGGATGAGCGCCTCGAGGCCGCGACCGAGTCCACCACGCCGTGTGGTCATTTCTCCTCCTCCCAACCGTGCCGGGCAACGAACTCACGGGCCAGATTGCGATAGGCGATCGCCCCTCTCGACATCGGATCGAACACTTCGATGGGTTCGCCAAAGGAGGGGGCTTCCGACAACCGCACCGACCGCGGAACGATGGTGCGATAGGTGGTTGCGCCGAAGTGTCCCCGGACCTGGTCCGCCACTTCCTTGGCCAGGCGGGTCCGGGCGTCGTACATCGTGAGGATCACGCCACCGATGGCCAGGCTCGGATTGAGGTTGGACCGCACGAGGTCGATGTTGCGAAGCAGTTGGGATAGTCCCTCGAGTGCGTAGTACTCACATTGGATGGGGATCACGACCTCGTCAGCAGCGGCGAGGGCGTTGACAGTCAACAGACCCAGTGACGGCGGGCAGTCGATGAGAACGGCTTCGTACTGGTCTCGAATGCCTTGCAGTGCCCCCTTGAGGCGTTGTTCTCTCGAAAACACAGATACCAGTTCGATTTCTGCGCCTGCCAAATCGATCGTGGCGGGCACAACGTACAGATCTCGCACGGACGTCGGTTCTACAGCATCTTCAATCGCTACATCCTTCAATAAAACGTCATAGATCGAATGATTGATGCCTGCTCGATCTATCCCCATACCCGAGGTGGCATTGCCCTGCGGGTCGAGGTCCACCACCAATACCTTGCGTCCGGCCAGGGCGAGCCCGGCGGCGAGGTTGATGGCAGTAGTTGACTTCCCTACGCCCCCCTTCTGGTTGGCGAGGGCGACTATCACTCCAGTTGAAGTCAAGGGTTGAGCCTCCTCACGGCCGCGCCATGATAAGGAGCCAGACGGCACGGTCAAGGACCTCGGGCGGGACTTCCATGGTGGTGAAGCCGGCCACCGAGGGGACCGCCACGTGAGAGCCGCCCACAACCGCCACCCCAGCAGGTGCAGCAATTCTCGCCAGATGGGTGTGGAGCTGTTCGGGTGGCAGGGAAGCGCGAGACACGACGACATCCGCGACCATGTCGATGTCTGCGATGTCCGACTCGCGCACCGTCACGTTCCCCAGATCCAAGATGCGGGAAGCTCTCCGGATGAGACGACACCGCCTTCCCGATCGATCCACCGCCACCACCTCGGAATCAGGAAAGAGTATGGCCAGCGGGAGAGCCGGGAGACCGCTCCCCGAACCGAGGTCCACCAGTGTGTGTGGTAGGCGTCCTCGCCAGGCTCCGGCAAAGGCAAGCGAATCGAGGACGTGGCGGTCCTCTACCCGATCGCGCTCCCCCGGCCCGACGCCTCCTGCCGCGATCGCCTCTTCCCGCAGCCAGTCGGCAAACCGTCTCAGCAGCGCGTCCTTCTCTCCGCTGATCGTTTGGCCGGTCCACTCCTCGAGGCGAGTGCGGCGTTCAGGATCCACGCCTGGGATTGTAGCCCCGGTGTTTCACGGGAAACACTCACCCACGATGCGTTTCACGTGAAACAACGGACACAGAGCAACAAAAAGGGCCCCGCCGAAGCGGGGCCCTTTCGCGACGTGCCGTCATTCCTCTTCCGACGTGTCCTCTGACTTCTCAGCTGCAATCACCACGTATCGCTGTGGAGACTCCCCCTCGGAATACGACTTGACGCCGGATCGGTCCGCAACGGCATCGTGGATGACCTTCCGGTCCGATGCCGACATCGGCTCCAGCATGACCTCGCCGCCTTCAGCTGTGACTTGGTCGATGAGCTGGGCGGCATAGATGGCCAGCGCCTGCCGGCGCCGCTCCGCATATCCCGCAATATCGAGACGAAGCCTCGACGAGGACTCGGTACGTCGGTGCAACACCGTCTTCGTGAGCTCGTGGACAGCCTCGATGACCGAACCGCGGGGGCCCACCATCGCCTCGGTCTGCCCTCCGGAGACGTTGGCAATGATCACATCTCCGTCAATCGAGACCTCGACCGCTCCATCCAACCCGAAAGCGCCTACCAATCCCGTCAGGAACTCGTCGACAACCGGTACCTGTTCCTCAATCGACACGGTGTTCTCCTCTCGTTCCTGCCGTCTTCTCGGCCGTTCGCCCGGATCGCGCCGCTGCTGAGAGCGTTGCTGAGGGCGTTGCCCTCTTCCGCCACCCTGCTCACTGCCGTCCCCGCGATGCTGCCGGTTGCCTTGGCCACCGCCTCGATCACCGTTGTCGCGATTACGCTGTCGGGAACGGGACGGGTCCTGCCGACCCGATTCCTGATGGCGATTGGCTTCTGATCCAGACTCCTCGCCGCCAGGACCCTTCTTGCGGCGCCGCCGACGGCGCTTCTTGCCATCAGCGGGCTTGAGTTTGACTTTGACGACTGCGTCCCGGCCTCCGAACAGGCCAAGAACGGCCTTCTCCGGCTGCTGGATCACCTCGACGTCGATTCTCTCGCGATCGGTCACACCGAGCTCCTGCATGGCAGCCTCGACTGCGACGTCGATCGTCTTTCCACGGACCTCCACGAAATCCACGGCTCATTTCCTCCTACGGCGGCGTTTCTTGTCAGACACGGGGTGGGGCCTCACGGGTTTGGCGCTCCCGTTCCCGTCGTCCGGGCCGGCGGGCTTGTCGGGGCCCCCGCTCTTTGGTTCGCCATTGCCGTTGCTGCCTGGAGTCGGCGGTCGACCGTCGATGGCGAAGATTGCGAACTGCTGACCGAGCCGGAAGAGGTTGCTCGTTGCCCAGTAGACGGCCAAGCCGGCGGGGAAGTTCCAGGACACAAAACCGATCACGAGCGGCATGAATCGGGTGAGCATTTGCTGGGTCTGCTGCTGTTGCTTCTGCTGAGGGGTCAGATCTGCCAAATTCTGGTTGGAGCCGCGCTGGGCGTGCCACTGCTGGATGTACTGGGACACGACCATGATGACGATCAGCAAGGCGTAGGGGATTGCCGATACGAATCCCGAACCGGTGACGCCTTCGCTGATGGTCCTTCCCAGCTCCATCCCGAGGAAATGGGTTTCGCCGGCCCGAATCGCCGTCAGGAGCGCCGACGGGTCCGGGATCGGTATCGCCTCGACGGCTGTCCCGTTCACCACGGCCGCAACGTCCCGAAGCAGCCGGAACAGGGCGAACCAGATGGGCATCTGCACCACCAGCGGGAGGAAACAGCCCAGGGGAGTGGCGCCGGCTTCCCGCTGAACGCGCATCAGCTCCTTCTGCATCGTCTCAGGATCCTCTTTGTGCTCCTTCTGGATGCGCTTGATCTCCGGCTGGATCGCTTGGAACGCTCTCGTGGACCTCGTCTGTTTCAGCGTGAGCGGGAACAGGACCAGGTTGATGGCGATCGTCAGGAGGATGATCGAGAAACCGAAGCTCGGAACGAGATCGTAAAAGAACGACAACGCCTGTCCGAGAACATTTTCTATCGCACTCAGCACCGACCAAACTCCTCGCGACCGGGGACGGGGTCGTATCCGCCCTCAAACAATGGCTGGCAGCGCCCGATTCGACGAATCGCCATCCACAACCCACGGAACACACCGTGGGTCTCGAGCGCCTGGACGGCGTAGGTGGAGCAGGTGGGGGAGAAGCGGCAGTTCTTGCCCAACGCTGGACTCAGAACCTTCTGGTAGCCGCGGATCAGCAGCACGACCGGAACGGCCGTCCATCGTCGCTTGTCCGCATTGTCAGCTGCCACGCCGGGTTCCTCCAGCCAGCGATTCCTTCAACCACCCGATCAAGACCCGGAAGTCCACGTCGGTCACCGACTTCGATCCAATGACCACAGCGTCAACGCCCGCCGGTGGACTTGCCGCGCGCAGGGCCGAGCGGAGCCGACGTTTCACGCGATTGCGTTCGACCGCTCCACCAACCTTCCGGCCGACCACAAGGCCATGCCGGAAGGAGCTCGTCATTCCCGGGGCAGCGATCACGACCACTCCTCCGACCTTGGCTCTGCGTCCGGTACGGAATACACGATCGAAATCCGACCGACGGCGAAGGGATTCGATGACGACCCGCTCAGGCGGCGAGTCGTCTGCGGCCCTTGTCACGACGGGCCTTCAGGATGGCGCGACCAGCTCGGGTCTGCATCCGGTGGCGAAAACCGTGCTTGCGCTTCCGCCTACGTACTTTTGGTTGATATGTCCGTTTCATGAGTTCTCTACGGGGTCGAGATAGACCGCAATAGGCTACGGCCGGGCCCCGTGACTGTCAAAGTCGGACAAGGTCGCGATATTTGAGTCATCGATCGCGAAAACCCGATTCACGGCCGTATTCGATGTTTCTCGCAGGAAACCGCATCGTGAACGCCTCAGAAACCCTCTCCCACCAGGGGTTTCGTATTCGCGAAAACCAGATGAACGACGTTCAGGTCCGATTCTCGCGCTCTTGCACGCGGCCAATCAGGGTCCATACAGTGGCGCCACCGAACCGCATCGTCGATCACTTCCCCCTTCCGACGACGGAGCTGTTCGCGCACAATTGTACGTAGCGACGCTCGCCCCTGCGGGGGCGTTCCTGTGTTCTCCACACCTGTGGATGGGCATGTGGACAACTTGGTTGCCTCGGTCGGGGCAAGAACCGAGCGACCGGGCGTCGCCAGGGCACAGCGGGTAACACCCGCGCAACGATGGGAGGAGGGCGCACGCGTGGTGCAGACACAGTGGTCCGATGATCGCTGGTCCCAGTTCCAGGACATCCTTCGAACGACCGTGAGCCCCAGCAACTGGCAAACGTGGCTGAGCCGGCTGTCGGTCGACGTTGAGGGCGGGACCGTCACGCTCGTGGCTCCCAACGACTTCCACCTGCGGTGGGTCCTCGACAAACACGAGTCCGCCATAGAACACGCGTTCATGGTGGCCTACGGTCCTGACACGACCCTCGAATATGCCGCCAGCGACGAGTCGCCCGAGGCGTTGTTCGACCCCGTCGACGAGGGTATGGCACCCGCACCGGAGCGCGGCGCCGAGGAACAGACCAGCCGTCTCGTCCCCAAATACAGGTTCGAGAGTTTTGTTGTGGGACCGTCGAATCGGTTCGCAAACGCCGCCGCCCAAGCCGTGGCCGAACAACCGGGAACGAACTACAACCCGCTGTTCATCTATGGAGGGGCGGGCCTGGGCAAAACCCACCTGCTGAACGCGATCGGCCACCACGCTGTCGAGCTGTATCCCGGTCTGGAGGTGAGATACGTCACCTCCGAGACATTCCTCAATGAATTCATCGACGGAATTCGCCGAAAACGGACCGACGAGTTCAAGAACAGGTATCGCTCGACGGACATCCTCTTGCTCGACGACGTTCAGTTCTTCGAGGGCAAGGAGCAGATCCTCGAGGAGTTCTTTCACACCTTCAACTCCTTGTACGAATCGGGAAAACAGCTCGTGATCTCCTCCGATCGCCATCCCCGCAACCTGTCCACGCTCGAGGATCGACTCCGGAGCCGCTTCGAGTGGGGGTTGCTGACCGACATCCAGCCTCCCGATGTCGAGACCCGGATCGCCATCCTCAATCGCAACGCCGAGTTCTCGGCACGATCGGTGCCCTCGGATGTCCTCCACTTCATCGCCTCATTGGTATCGGACAACATCCGCGAGCTCGAAGGGGCGCTGACGCGAGTCACGGCGTTTGCATCACTGACCGACCAGCACATCGACCTCGCCATGGCCGAACGGGTGCTTCAGGATCTGCTGCCGGGACACGAGTCCAAAGCGATCAACGGACCCGACATCCTCACCGCCACGGCCCGGTTGTACGGTTTCGGCGTAGACGAGATGACCGGATCCAGCCGGCGTCAGCCCCTGGTGCTGGCCCGACAGATCGCCATGTATCTCTGTCGCGAGTTGACCGATCTGTCTCTCCCAAAGATCGGGGTGCTCTTCGGGGGGCGCGATCACACCACGGTGCTCCACGCAGTCGAGAAGATCCGCCGCATCATGACGACCGACCGCGAGGTCTTCGATCGGGTATCCCAACTCACCCAGGAGCTGAGGAAAACGCCTGTATGACGCTGTTGAGAAGACAGGGGTCTTCCACAACCACGCTTCGTCCCGCCCCCGGCATGTGGAATACCCGTAGGATCATCCACAACGGCGGGATGGCAGAAGAGCCCGTGATTCCGGTAGTTTCACCACGTCATCCACAATCCACAGCCCCTATCACTACAACCAATCAATAATTCAGAAGAGAAGAAGAGAAGAGAAGGGACGAGCACCTGTGCGTATACGAGCCGAGCGTGATGATCTAGGCGATGTCTTCGCCCGCGCCAACCGCGCCGTTGGCGCAAGAGCAGCACTGCCCGTTCTCCAGGGGCTCCTGTGTGAGGTCACCGGATCGACTCTTCGCGTGACAGGGACCGATCTCGAGATGACGGTGCGTACCCAATGCGACGTCGAGGTCATGGAGGAGGGGCGGGCGCTCATCCCCGGCAAGTTGCTCGAGAACGCGGTTCGGAGGATGCCGAGCGGACCGGTCACGATCTCGGCAGGTGACACCGACGTCGAAATCCTCGGTAGAGGGCCCCGGTTCAGCGTTCGACCTCTTTCCATCGATGACTACCCGACGCTCGACGATTCGACCATCGAAGGCACCGACGTGGACGGTGATGCTCTGGCTTCTGCCATCGGGCAGGTGACGGTTGCCGCCAGCACCGACGCTGCCCGCCCCATTCTCACGGGCGTGTTGTTCGAGACCACGGACCAGGGTGTCAGATTGGTCGCGACAGATTCCTACCGACTCGCAGTGAAGGACTTGCCGGGAGTCGGACTGAGCGGGCAGGGGCTCATCCCGGCGCGGGGGCTCCGAGAACTGCCGAGAACGGTCGGTGCAAGCAAGGTCAGCGTGGGGATCGACACCAGGGAAGGCGTGTTCGCGTCCGACCGGGGAAGCCTGCGGCTTCGGATGATCGAGGGCACGTTCCCCAAGTATCAGTCCCTGCTTCCTGACAGCTACCCGAACGAGATCGTCGTCGACAAAGAGGGTTTGCTCGAAGCGTTGAATCGTGTGGCGCTGGTCGCCGAAGATCACATTCCCGTCCGGCTCACGCTGCAGGACGGTGGTATCGAGATCGCGGTCACCCGACAGGATGTGGGAGGTGAGACCGAGCACCTGCCCGGTGAGTACTCGGGTGCAGAGGCATCGGTGCTCATCGCCTTCAACCCTCGGTACCTCGCCGACGGTGTGGGAGCCATCGCTGGAGACGAAGTTCGTATTCGCGTGATCGACGGGCTCAAGCCAAGCGTCATCGACAGTAAGGACGATCCGGAGTTCCTGTACCTGTTGATGCCCGTTCGTATCTGAGCGACGAGGATGCCCGCCCGCGCCGCGCGGATCGCATGAGGCTCGAGTGGGTGACTCTTGGCGGGTTCCGGTCATATCCGGAGCTGAAGTGGGCTCCCGAGGCCGGGGTCAATTTGCTCGTCGGGAGCAATGGAGCGGGCAAGTCGAACCTCCTGGAAGCGATCGGATATCTCGGGTCGTTGAAATCGTTCCGGGGAGCGCCCGACGATGCTCTCATCGCATTCGACGCCGAGTCGGCCGTGATACGAGGCGAGGTGTGCTCATTGGACGTCACCTCTCTCGTGGAGATCGAGGTGCCGAGGAGGGGACCGCGGCGGACCTTCGTGAACAAGCAGCGCCTGGGGCGAACCGCCGACCTCTTGGGTCACGTCCGGGTCGTCACATTCCTTCCCGAAGACCTGGACATCATCAAGCGTGGACCCGACCAGCGTCGGGGGTTTCTCGACGACGTGGCCGTTCAGCTCGCACCCACGGCTCAC
>JAOUGY010000044.1 GCA_029865445.1 Acidimicrobiia bacterium
CCTCTTGCTCGAGCAGCGATGCGATCCCCCGATCGACCACCACGGCCTGTTCGGCGGCGCATGCCGTTCCGTAGTCGAAGGACTTGGATGTCAGGATCTGGTCGGCCACCTCGGTGAGATCCTCACGCATGGAGGCATGCACATACACCGGCACGTTGCCGGGTCCTACGGCCAGCGTTGGCTTCCCGGACGAGTAGGCGCTGCGTACCATCGCCGCCCCTCCGGTGGCCATCACGACCGCCGTCCGACGATGCGTCATCAGCTCCTGGGTGCCTTCGATCGTGACTTCCGACAGACACTGAATGAGGTTGTCGGGCGCACCGAACTCGCGTGCGGCGTCGGCCAGCACCCGAGTCGTCTCCACTCCACAGCGGACACCACGCGGGTGTGGCGCGCAGACGATGGCATTGCCCGACTTGACCGCTGAGAGCACCTTGAAGATGATCGTGGACGTCGGATTCGTGACGGGAATCAGAGCCGCAACCACTCCCATGGGCTCTCCGACGGCCATCACTTTGGTCGCGGGATCGCTCCACAGAACTCCCAGCGTTTTCACGTTGCGGAGCCATTCGGCGACGCCGATGGAGTTGAAGAGGTTCTTGATACGTTTGTCCTCGGCGTTGCCGTAGCCGGTCTCCTCGGCTGCCAGGGCACCTAGACGAGCCGCTTCGACTTCGACCGCTCGAGCCATCGCCTCGACGATCTTGTCGATCTGCTCCGGGTCGGTCCCGAGGAACCGTTGCTGCGCTTCGTGGGCCGCTTCGACCGCCCGACGGGCTTCGGCGCGGCTTCTGAGATCGGCGTCGATGGCGCTCATGCCGCCCCTCCCGAGAGACGGGCCCGGATGGCATCCGGATCGAGCCCGGCAAAGCCAATCTGGGACAACGAACGGCCTGCGGCCCGCAGATCGCCGCCCAGCATGGACTCGGCCATCGCGACGATGGACGACGTGACCGGAACCTCGACACCGGCGGCGATCGCCGCAGACATGAGGGGCACGAGCGATCCGAGGACACCGTCCCGGACCTGGGCAATCGCCCGGCTCGTGGTGGGGACGACTCGGATGCCCGGGCCCTCGGTGGAGCCTGCGACCTTCTCGATCCACTCCTCGTCTTCGGGCAGGTCGCGCACCCCGAAACGGGCGGCCACCATCCGGCGTTCGGCGGCGAGCGAGGAGATCAGTGCTCGGTGTCGCTCACCCAGGAGCGAGGCAAACGCACCTCCGCCGGCGGGATGGGCACCCGGGAGCGTGTCGGCGATCGCGCCGGGGACGGCTGGTCCGCCCACGAGCAGGGCCGGGACCTCGACGACGGCAGATCCATCGGCGAACGACGAGTGGAGGATCGTGGGCCGAGCCTCGAGATCGGGTATGTGCAACGCGAGCCGTTCGATCGTGGAAGAGGCGCTTTGAGGAAGGACACCACACGGTGCAGCGCGCCGTCTCGTGAGCATGATGGTTCCAGCCTCATCGGCGATGTCGAACGGCATGGACGTCATCTCGACAACCGTCACGTCGCCGGTTGCTCCGCCGGCCCGAAGCCAGTGCGCCAGCTCCAGACCACCAAAGGTCGAGGCGTTGGCGACCATGACGATCTGGCCGTCCTTCACGTGCTGAGCGAGCACGAGGCCGTAGGTCCGCTGTTTGAGGACGGGGCCCGACACCACGATCACGTCGGCGTCCGCCACCGCCGTGTCGAGGACCGATGTGACCTCGATCGATGGCCGCTCACCATTCACCCGGAAGGTGCCGACCGGCCCCTCGCCTCGCAATGTGATCGACCCTCTGGACAGGGCCTCCATCTCCTCGGCGTACACGGTGAACAGCCGAACCTCTTCGGCGCCTTCCGCCAGGAACCAAGCCGCCAGCGCGCGCCCTTCGATCCCGGAACCGAGCACGGTGACGCGTGCCGGTGTCCGCGGGTCAGGTCGCGTGGATGGCGTCTGGAAGGCCGCCACCACGTCGTGGAAGCCTGCAGTGGTCACGACTCAGCTCACGAACTCTGCGGGAGGATGCCCTCGAGCTCTCCTGAAGGCCGTGGGATGACGTGAACGGCGAGGACCTCGCCCACCTTGTTGGCCGCCACTGCACCGGCGTCGACGGCGGCCTTCACGGCCCCGACCTCTCCACGCACGAACATCGCGACCAAACCACCACCAACCTTCTCTTGTCCGACCAGGACCACGTTGGCTGCCTTCACCATGGCATCGGCTGCCTCGATTGCAGCCACCACTCCCCTCGTCTCGACCATGCCCAATGCGACTTGCTCCGCCATTGTCCCGCTTCCTTTCCTATCCGTTGTCCGAATCTCGATTCGCGATCGTGATCTCTTCGACTATCAAGACGATCGCCATGTCGGTGGGTAGTCCTGCCGACGACCCGGCGTGCCGGGCGGCCGAGCCCGTGCTGACGAGCACGCTGTCGCCGGCTCCTGCACCCACGGTGTCGAGCGCAACATGACCGGCATCCACCACGGCACCGCTCGAGTCGACAAGGTCCACCACCAGCAGTTTTCGACCCGTGAGCGACCCGTCTTTGATCGTTCCCGTCACATTGCCAACGACCCTCGCGAGCCTCATCAGAAGTTCCGCAGATATCGCTCTTGTTCGACCGGCGTCACCTGGGCGCCGACGAAGTCGAGTTCACGCTCGGCCTGACCCAGGTAGATCTCGAGCATGTCCGAGTTCATGAGACCGGCCACGAATTCCGACTGCCGGGCGAGCCCGACCGCCGTCTTGAGATCCGTCGGTAGCGGGGTCGCAGTCTCACTGGCGTACCCGTCACCTGTTTCTTGTCGCTCTGGCTTCCAGCCGTTCTCGATTCCTTCGAGTCCGGCCGCGATCTGTGACGCCAGCAGCAAGTACGGATTGCAGTCCGCCGATCCGTCCCGCTGTTCCACCCGGACCGCCTTGTCGTGACCTTCGATCACACGGAGTCCGCAGGTGCGATTGTCCACACCCCAGGCATTGTTGATGGGGCAGAACGTGTACGGCTGACGCCGACGGTAGGCGTTGGGGGTGGAGGCCGAGAACACGGCAGTCTCGGCCATCCTTCTTTGCATCCCGGCGAGATACTGCCGACCGAGGCCGGAGAGGTGTCCCCCGTCGGCAAAGAGATTCGTTCCGTCTTTCCACAATGAGTGGTGCACGTGGAACCCGCTGCCGGACAGATCGAAGAAGGGCTTCGACATGAAGGTGGCCACGTACCCGTGGGCGATGGCGAGCTGTTTGACCATTCCCCTGAATGCCACCACCCTGTCGGCCGTCTCGAGCGCTTCGGCGTAACGGATGTTGACCTCCACCTGCCCGGGCGCGTACTCGGGATTGGACTGTTCGATAGGAATTCCGGCGGTGACGAGGTCGTTGCGGATCGGGCCGAGGACGTGTTCGAACTCCATGGCGCGTTCGAGTCCGTACACCTGGATGCCGCTGTCGGTGGGTCGCAGTGTTTCGGGGTCGAGGAGGAAGAACTCGAGCTCGGCCCCGATCGAAACCTCGTATCCCATCGACTTCGCCTTGTCGAGGACGGATACGAGCACGTTGCGAGGGTCGACCTCGACCGGTCCGCCGTGTTCTTTTTCGACTCGACCCATCACGAACACCGCACCCGGGTCCCACGGCATCGGGTGAGGGGCGTCGGTGAGAGGGAAGACCCTCACGTCGGGGTACCCCGTCCCCATGTTGGCGTAGGGTGTGTCCCAGATGTCGCATGTCATGTCCATCACGAAGATCGCGTTGGCGAGCGCCATGCCCTCGTCCCGGATCGTGGGCCAGTGGGAGACCGGAATCCGCTTGCCTCGCAGAATGCCGTTGAGGTCGCCGATTCCCATGACGACGGTGTTGACTCCCGCCGGGAGACCACTCATGAAATGCTCCTCCTCCGATCCGTTGGCGCGACCCTAGTTAGTCTGTATACAGTATTCAAGCGACATGAAGGCGATTCCGCGAGGAGTGATGGCCGCAGATCGATTTGCCGTTGTCGGTGCCGGAATCGTAGGGGTGATGACGGCCCTGGAGCTGCAGAAACAGGGACATTCGGTCACTCTCTATGACGGATGGGAGCCGGGACACACCCGAGCGGCCAGCTCGGGCATCCATCGCGTGACGCGCTCGGCGCACGGCGCAGACGAGCTGTACACGCGCTGGCAGTGGGAAGCCCGCATGCGCTGGCTGGAACTCCAGGCCGAATGGGGCATCGAGATCCTCCGGGAGACCGGGGGCCTGCTCCTGGCGGAGAGCGGGCGATCTCAATGGGAGTCGGCCGCCATCCCCACGCTCTCCCGACTCGGCATCCCGGCCATCAAGATGAGCCCGCCGGAGCTGGCCACCCGGTGGCCACACATGAACTTTCAGCGCGTAGAATTCGGGATCTACGAGCCCCATGCCGGATTCCTGTGGGCCAATCGGGCGCTCGTCAAGGGATACCAGGTGTTCCTCCAACGCGGTGGAACCTTCGTTCGCACGAGACCGAGGACCACACCTGCCGAAAGGCTCGAGATCGACGGGAAGCCGTTGGCGGCAGATCGAATCATCGTCGCGACCGGTTCGTGGATGCGTGAGATGTTCCGGCGCACCCTCGGGTCGGTGCTAAAAGTGATCCGCCAGGACGTGATCTTCACCTCTCCCCCGGAAGGTTCGACCACCTATGACGCCGGCAATCACCCAGTGTGGATCGATCATGGGTATCCCGGCTACGGGATCCCCGCCGTGGAAGGTCACGGCTTCAAAGCGGTCATCGCCTGGCACGAATCCGATATCGACCTGGACTCCGACGACCGTGTCGTCGACCGGGGAGCGCTCGTTCGGAGCCGCCAGTACCTGTCCTACCGGTTCCCGGAGCTCGTGGCGCAACCCATCACTGACCAGAAGGTCTGCCACATCGTCATGACACCGGACACCCACTTCCTCCTCGACTTCCACCCCGATCACGACGACATCGTGCTCGCTGGGGGTGGCTCGGGCAGCATCTACAAACACGGTCCGGTGGTCGGCGAATACGTGGCGGGGATCGCCACCGGACGCTGGGCGCCCGACTCCCGGTTCACCCTCGAAGGACGTCAGGGGCTGTCGCTGGGCGAGTCTCCAACCGGACGTTGATTCGATCCTTTTGGCCCTTCACCTGCGCTCCGTCGCCCCTCACCATGGGGAGGCAACGGCAGGGGGAACATGTCGGATGTACCGCGGAAGGCCTGGATCGAGTGGCTCGATGAGTTCGCCGTGGACGGTCCGACCCGCGTCGAAGCCCACCCCGGAGGTGAATCAGCCGAAGGGATCCTCACCCGCATCGACTACGACCCCTTCGACGATGTGCTCGAGGTGGTGGTCTCGACGAGCGGATCACTGAAGCGGTTCCTGCTCGATGCGCCGACGACCATCAGCGCCGATCGCCACCGGGCGCCTCGGTCCATCACCGTCCGGTCCCGCCACGGCTCCATCGCGGTCTGCAGCCAGCGATCGGATGAGACGGCACTCACCCGTCGGACAGCCTCACCGGAAGGTGTTTGATGCCGTTGTGGAAATTCGACCGGAGCCGCTCGACCGGGCCGGCGAGTTCGATCGAATCGGTGCTTCGGATCAACTCCTCGATGAGCACTCTGAGTTCGAGACGCGCGAACGCCGCACCCAGGCACTGATGGGGACCCACGCCGAAGGCGTGGTGTGGATTCGGGTTCCGATTCTGTTGGAAGGAGTGAGGATCGGCGAACACGCGCGGATCGACATTCGAGGCCACATACCACATGACCACCTTGTCCCCTTGGGCGATTTCAACGTCAGCGAGTCGCGTGTCCTGGGTGGCGGTGCGACGGAAGTGCATCGTCACCGAAGCGGCTCGTAGGAACTCCTCGACATCGACGTTCTGCGATGCGCGCAACCGGTCGGCCAGATGCGGCTGATCGATGAGGATGGTCACCGCATGGTTCATAGCGTGACGGGTCGTCTCGTTGCCCGCCACCATGAGCAGCGTGAAGAAGTTCTTGAATTCGAGATCGGTCAGAGGTTCACCGTCGACCGATGCCGCCAGCAGCGTGGAGATCACATCGTCCGAGGGCTGTTTCCTCCGCTCCAATGCGCACCGTTCGGCGTATCGGAACACCTCGAGGGCCGCAGGACTCCGGAACGGGAGCAGCCGGTACTCACCGGAGCTGTCTTTGTCGACAACGACCTCGGCGAACTCCGGATCGGTGTTCGACACCAGTCGGTCCGTCCAGTCCACCAAGGTGTCGGCGTCGGCGTCGGGCACGCCGAGAAGGCGGCACAGGAGACGCACGGGCAACGCCCGCGCCACCGCATCGGCGAAGTCGACGGTGCCTCTCGCCACGGCATCGTCTATCAGCGCCCGCGCCAGAGTCCGGAATCCCTGCTCGAATCCGGAGACGACCCGAGGGGTGAACCCCTTCTGCAGGATCCGGCGGAGTCGCGTGTGATCCGGTGGGTCCGTCTCCATGAGGGTACGCCGATGCGCGAGCGACACCTCGTCCATCTCCTCGAGACGGATGCCTCTGGTAGAAGTGAACCGCTCCGGCGAACGACCGACCTCGTTGACCAGCGAGTGATCGATCACGGCCCAATGCCGGCCGCCGTCGAACTCTTCTACCGGAACGACAGGACCACGGGATCGCAGGCGTTCGAACGCCGCGTACGGAACCCCCGCGATGTAGCTGTCGTGGTCGGTGATGTCGGCGTCGGGATCTCCGTGATCACCGAGCAACGCCGAAACCGCCATCAGTGCCCGGCCACGTCCTCGAGGAACCAGTGAACGAGATCGGAAACCTGACGATACAAACCGACTTCACGACTCCGGGTGTCGGCGAGGACCGCCTCGGGGTCGACGCCGTCGCTCTCCATATCTGTGGCGCCGCCACCTGCGAGCCAGTATTCGAGGTGAGTGCTATCGATTTCGGGGTGGAATTGGACACCCAGGCTTCGTCCCACGGTGAAGGTCTGTTGACCCACATCGTTCTTCCCAACGAGGCTCGCTTCGGGGCCGACCGTGAATCCGTCCTTGTGCCACTGGAACCACTCTCTCGCCACGGCGTCGACCTCGGAATCAACCCGGTGCCACCCGATTTCGGGGTGGGGATTGCGACGCACCTCGCCTCCGGTGGCAACGGCGAGGGCCTGGGCGCCAAAACATATGCCCAGCACGGGAACCCCGTCCGTCACGGCTTCGCGAAGAAGAGCGGCGAATGGGCCCATCCACGAGGTGATGCGATCGTCGTAGACCGACCACAGCGAACCCGTAGCAACGATGAGATCGTAGGAACCGGCGTCGGGGAAAGTGGTCCGACCGTCCGCCGTGTAGGGATCGTCCTGAATGGTCCAAGGTTCGAGATCGAAACCGCGCTCGCGCAGGGCCTCGCCTACGAGGGCGGCCTTCTCGGTGGGGTCCGGTTGGATGACGAGCGCACGCATCACAGGACCGACATCCTACCGCCCACCCACGTTCCCCAGGGATCTCGACAACCCAGGGTTGTACCAGTGGAAAACCACGCAACCAACCCAGGGTTGTACCAGTGGAAAACCACGCAACCAACCCAGGGTTGAACGAGGGAAAATCCACGCATCCAACCCTGGGTTGGTTGGGACGTCAGTTCTTGCGCATCTCCTCGAAGGCGTCTTCGAACGAGACGGCTGCACGACGGCGGTCGCCGTCGCCTGCAGGCTGACTGGGCTGCTGATCCCGGGACCGATCACGATCGCGGTTGCGATCGCCGCGGTTGGAATCACCGCGGTTGGAATCACCGCGGTTGGAGTCCCGGCGGTCGTCACGGCCACGGCCGTCACCCCGCCGGTCACCGCGGTCGCGGTCGCGGCCACGGCGATCATCCCTGCGCTCTTCCGAAGCCGGCGCATTCGGATCGGGCGAATATTCGAGCTCCTGAGAGAGTTCGAGCGACAGCTTGCCGTTCCGATCGATCTCACCGACGATCACCTTCACCTGGTCTCCCAGATTCAGGTAGTCCTCGACACGATCAACACGCCGGTTCGAGTCCAGCTTCGAGATGTGGAGCAATCCGTCGCGCCCGGGCAGGATGTTGATGAACGCACCGAACTTCGTGACGTTCACGACGGTGCCCTCGTACTCCTTGCCGACCTCCGCTTCGGGCGGATGCACTATGAGCATGACGCGCTCCTTGGCGTCCGCCAGCACGGCGGCATCGGTCGATGCGATCCGAACGATGCCGACGGCACCTTCTTCTTCGATCTCGATCGTGGCGCCCGTCTGCTCCTCCAGCTCGCGGATGACCTTGCCCTTGGGGCCGATGACCTCGCCGATCTTGTCCTTCGGGATTTCGATCGCCTCGATGCGGGGGGCGTACCGGTTGAGTTCCTCACGCGGAGCGGCGATGGCCGCCTGCATCACCTCGAGGATCTGCAGCCGTGCTTCCTTCGCCTGCTCGAGCGCACCGGCCAGGACATCGGATGGCAGACCCGACAGTTTCGTGTCGAGCTGCAAGGCGGTGATGACCGATGCGGTTCCCGCCACCTTGAAGTCCATGTCACCGAGTGCATCTTCCGCCCCGAGGATGTCGGTGAGGGTCACGTAGTGGCCATTACGCTCGATCAGTCCCATGGCGATACCCGCCACCGGGGCGAGCACCGGAACACCGGCATCCATCAGCGAGAGCGTGGAGGCGCACACCGACGCCATCGAGGTCGACCCGTTCGAGGACAAGACCTCGGAGACCAGGCGGAGTGCGTACGGGAACACGTCTTCGCTCGGGACGACCGGATGAACGGCCTTCTCGGCGAGCGCGCCGTGACCGATTTCACGCCGCTTCGGACCGCGCATGAACCCGGCTTCACCCGTGGAGAACGGAGGGAAGTTGTAGTGGTGCATGTAGCGCTTCGACTCGGAACGTCCCAGGTCGTCGAGCATCTGCTCCATCTTCAACATGCCCAGGGTGCTGATGTTGAGAACCTGGGTCTCGCCCCGCTGGAACAGGCCGGAGCCGTGGGCACGTCCCACGACGCCCACCTCGGCCGACAGCGGACGGATGTCGCGGGGGCCCCGGCCGTCCATCCGGACGCCTTCGTCAACCACCCGAGCCCGCATCATGTCCTTGAGCACCGACTTGAAGGCACGCTTCGCCTGTTCCACGTCGGTGGCATCGGCGTCGTCAGACACGAGTCCCAGCTCTTCCATGACGGCCTGCTTGGCGGCGTCCTGGGCGGCGCTGCGCTCCTGTTTGTCGGCGACACGGATCACGTCGGCGAGCTTGGGCGCCGCCAACGCCTTGACACGGTCGAACATCTCGGGCGTGTAGTCGACCTGAACGGGCCACTCCACGGACTTGCGTTCCACCTTGGAGGCCAGCTCATTCTGGAGGTCACACAGCTGACCGATGTAGGTCTTCGCCTCCTCGAGGCCACGCCCCACCGTCGCTTCGTCCGACGGAGCCTGGCCTTCTTCGATGAGTCGGAGACCATCGGGGGTCGAGCCGGCCTCGACCATGATGATGTCGATACCTCCGTCGGCGTTACGCCCACCTGCAACGACGAGCTCGAATACGGATTCGTCGAGTTCTGCGTAGGTGGGGAAGGGGATCCACTCGCCGTCCTTGAGCGCCATGCGCAGGCCGGCAACCGGACCCTCGAACGGGATAGAGCTGACCGTCAGGGCCGCAGAGGCTCCGTTCAACGCAACGACGTCGAACGGGTTCTCTTCGTCGACTGAGAGCGAAGTCATCACCACGTGGGTGTCGTTGCGGTATCCATCTTTGAACGACGGGCGCAGTGGCCGATCGACGAGACGGCAGGTGAGGATTGCCTGTTCCGTGGGTCGGCCTTCCCGACGGAAGAACGACCCGGGGATGCGGCCGGCGGCATACATCCGCTCTTCGAAGTCGACTGTGAGGGGGAAGAAATCGATCCCTTCCCGCACGGTCTTGTTGGCGGTGGCGGTGACCAGCATCTCCGTCTCACCGAGTTTGGCGACGACGGCGCCGTCAGCTTGCAGGGCGAGCTTGCCGGTGGTGAAGCTGAACTGCTTCCCACCAACCTCGCCAGAAACCGTGATTTCGGACACGGTGCTCCTTTCGAGAAGGGTGCGAACCCTTCCGTTGTCTCAGAGCCTGGCCCGTTACGAGTTGTCAACCATCGCCGAGCGATGGCTGGCGACTAGCAACCGGTCTGGCTCTCTTTTTGCACATCGGCGTAGAGCCGATCGGAGGTGATCCCGGGGATGACCCGGACCTGCTCGTTTCCTGACGGAAACGAAACGAAGGAGCGGATGAACCGCTCCTTCGAAACCGCTAGCGGCGGAGGCCCAGCGATGCGATGAGGCTGCGATAGCGCTCGACGTCCTGGCTTCTCAGGTAGTTGAGGAGCCGGCGTCGTTTACCCACCAGCATCAGCAGGCCACGCCTCGAATGGTGATCGTGTTTGTGAGTCCTCAGGTGTTCGGTCAGATGGCTGATCCGATCGGTGAGCAGAGCAACCTGGACTTCCGGCGAACCGGTGTCCGAGTCGTGCTTTCCGTACTCTGAGATGATCTCTTGGGTCGTCTTCATGCGCGTATGCCTGAAACCTGTTTTGTAGACCGTGATCTGCAGACCGAAATCCGCGATCGGTGACTGGGGTCGGTGCCTGGCCGCTGTCGAAACCCTCCGAGGGTTCCGTTGGCCGGGACCGATAGGCAGTGTAACACCACAATCCGGATTCGAACCAATCCGTCGATCAACAGTCCGGAACGTTCACGGCGAGGCCGCCGAGACTCGTCTCCTTGTATCGATGATCCATGTCGAGGCCGGTCTGCCGGAGCGTGGCGATGGCTGCGTCAAGGCTCACGAGGTGTTCGCCAGTCCCCCGCAGGGCGAGGGACGCAGCCGTGATGGCCTTGACTGCCCCGACGGCGTTGCGTTCGATGCACGGGACCTGGACCAGGCCACCCACGGGATCACACGTCAGCCCGAGGTTGTGTTCGAGGGCGATCTCGGCAGCGTTCTCCACCTGTTCGGGCGACCCACCCAGGGCAGCCGTGAGCCCGGCGGCCGCCATCGAACACGCGGAACCCACCTCACCCTGACACCCCAACTCGGCGCCTGAGATCCCGGCATTGGCCTTCAACAGCGAGCCGATCGCGGTCGCCGTCAACAGAAACACACGGACAGGGTCGTCCACTTGGGGCTTGCAGAACTCCACCATGAATTTCATGACAGCCGGGACGATCCCGGCGGCTCCGTTGGTCGGAGCCGTGACGATTCGGTGGCCGGCGGCGTTCTCCTCGTTGACTGCGATGGCGTAGACACCGGCCCAGTCGGTGGCCTCTGTCGGCGGAAGGGAGCGAGCGATCGAGTGTTCCCGCATGTCGAGGGCGAGATCGCGCGCCCTGCGCCTGACCCGGAGACCTCCCGGCAGCGTCCCCGTGGCCCGAATGCCGCGCTCGATGGATTGGAACATGGCGTGGGCGATCGCCTCGATGCCCTCCCCCACCTCCTCGCGGGTCCGTACGGCCAACTCGTTGGTCATGGCCACCTCGGCTATCGAAGAGCCGCGGGCGAGCACGAGAAGCTGGGCGGCCGATGTGATCTCAATCGGATACGCGGGGCGGTCGATGACGGCCGATGCGTCACCATCGAGATCGGCGATGAACCCGCCACCGATCGAGGCGAACCGGCGGTGAGCTACCTCGTCGCCGCCGGAGAAGGCGGTGAATTCCACCACGTTCGGATGTTCGGGTTGGAAAGAGGAGTCGAACACGAGATCTCGAGCCACCTCGAATTCGATACCGTGATGACCACGGAGTTCCAACCGCGATGTGTCTCGAACCCTCTCGGGCAACTTCGACAGCTCGTCGATGGGAACGTCTGCCGGGAGGTACCCGGCCAACCCCATGAGCACTGCCCTGTCGGTGGCGTGACCGATGCCGGTGAGCGCAAGCGACCCGTACAGCCGCACCGTCACCGAGTCGACGAACTCGAGCGGATCGAGCAATGAGACGAACTCGTGGGCGGCCACCATCGGCCCAACGGTGTGTGAGCTCGACGGACCAACCCCTATCTTGAACAGGTCGAAGACGCTCGTGTACACCTCAGCCGACCTGTGCCTCGACCTCGATCTCCACGAGCCACCGGGGGTCGAGGAGGCCTGCCACGACAACCATGGTCGCCACCGGTCGGGCGGCGCCGAACACGACCTGGTGCCCACGCCCGACGTCGTCGGCGATGGCGGCGTCGGTGACGAACATCCGAGTTCTCACCACGTCCTCGACTGATGCACCCAATGACTCGAGCGCCACCGTGGCGATCTCACCGCAGAGAACCATCTGGTCGTAGGCCGACTCCGGGGGCGCCGAACCGTCCTGAGGAATCGGAGCAGTACCGGCGATCTCCACTCGATGACCCACACGGATGCCCCTCGAGAACCCGTACCGCGATTCGTAGGGGGACCCCGACGAGACTCTGTCCCTCATCTATCTCCTTCCAACGCTGCTCGCGCCTGGTTGACGTCGGTCTGGATCTGGGAGACGAGGTCGTCGATTCCGGCGAACTTCTGCTCACCTCGCAACCGCGCAACGAAGCGTAACGCCATGCCCCGACCGTAGAGATCCCCGTCGAAGTCGAGGAGATGGGCTTCGATACAACGCCGGCGTCCGTCGAAGGTCGGCCGAACTCCGATGTTTACCACTGCGAGATGTGGCTCCTCGTGGATCAGAGCCCACGCCGCATACACACCGTCTCCTGGGATGGCGACTCGATCGTCGACTGCGAGGTTGGCGGTTGGGAATCCCAGGGAACGTCCACGCTTGTCGCCTTCCACAACGAGCCCCGACAGCTCGTATCGGTGACCGAGGAGCACGGCGGCGCCTTCAACGTCCCCGGCCGCCAGCAGACTTCGGATCCGGGTGGATGAGATGGGCGTGGAGCCGTTCTCGGACACGAGGTCCACTGCCATCACGTCGTATCCGGCATCGACACCGGCCCGGCGGAGCGTCTCGACCGTGCCGCTCCGATCGTGACCAAAGCGAAAGTCCGAACCTATCGCCACCAGCCGCGCACGGAGTCGGTGGGCGAGGACGTCGGTTCCAAAGGTGTCGGCATCCATCTCCCGGATCGTTTCGAAGGCAAGAACCCCGACGATCTCCATGCCCGCCGCCGAGAGAGCCGCTATCCGTTGACCGACGCTCGAAAGGCGCCGGGGGGCCCGCTCTGGTGCAACCACCTCGAGTGGATGAGGATCGAACGTCAACGCGGTAGGCGTCCACCCGTGTTCATCCGCGAGCACGACCATGCGGTCGAGGACGGTGCGGTGGCCCCGGTGCACACCATCGAACACGCCTATGGCCACGGCGGTACCAACGTGGTCGGGGAGCCGCCACGCCATCGGGTCGCCTGTGAGCACATCCGTCATGCGATCACGACCTCCGGTTTGGCGCCCTTTCCGGTCACCGTGTACACCGCCAGCAGCGAGCCGTCGGGCCCGCACACGATGAAGTGATCACCCTCGCCCACGCCATCGATCGGCGCCCGGGCGAACACCGTGCCATGCCGCACCGCGGATGCCCCGGCTTCATCGACCTCGAATCGGGACATATCGGAGAGCGTGTCGGCAGGAGACACCACCGCGCCACGCCACCCTTCGGGGAGTTCGTCGAGCGACACGGCGTCGTCAACGGTGAACGGACCGGCCGCCGTACGTCTCAGCGAGGTGAGATGTGCTCTGCCACCGAGTGCCGATGCCAGATCGTCGGCGAGTGATCTGATGTAGGTGCCCTTGCCACATTTGACCCGCATCCGAACATCCGGATAGGGCGGCGGGCCGGCATCGATGATCTCCAACTCGGTGACGACCACCGGCCGGGCGGCTCGTTCGACCTCCGTGCCCTCCCGAGCGAGTTCGTACAAGCGTCGCCCGCCGACCCTGAGCGCAGAGACCATCGGCGGCACCTGCATGATCGTCCCCACGAACCGGGTTGCGACCGACCGGATGTCGGCCAGTGTCACGTCCATCGGTTCGCGTTCGAGCACCGCCCCATCGGCGTCGAGCGTGTCCGTCAGCTCGCCGAATCGCGCAGTCGCCAAGTACTCCTTGTCGTGGTCTTGGACGAACCGAATGAGGCGCGTCGCACGGCCGAGCGCCACGACAACGACCCCCGTCGCCATGGGGTCGAGGGTTCCGGCATGACCGGCCTTCTTGATTCCGGTCGCCCTCCTGACGGCTGCCACCACGTCGTGCGAGGTGCACCCCGCGGGTTTGTCGATGACGAGGAATCCGATCATTCAACGATCTCGAGCCGGGCGGTCACGGCTTCGACGGCGTCTTCGATCGAACCCGAAATGGTGAACCCGGAGGCATTGTGGTGCCCTCCTCCACCCAACTCGAGGGCGATGGCGCCGACGTCGACTCTGCCGCGGGACCGGAGGCTCACCTTGACACGACCGTTCTCGACAACCTTGACCAGGGCCGCGACGTCGGACTCGCGGGCGACTCTGACGGCATCGATGAGGGGATCGATGTCATCCATGCCGATTCCGGCTTCGTCGAGGTCCTCTTGCGTGAGCGATGACCAGACGAACCGACGGCCTGCATCCAACCTTGCTCGGGCGAGCACGGCCCCTGCGAGGTGGAGATACCCGAAGGGCACCTCTTCGTACACCTTCTGACCGACCATTTCGGGCCTCGCCCCTGCCTCGACGAGTCGGGCTGCGACCTCGAGGGTGCGGGGACTGGTGTTGGAGTATTGGAACCTTCCGGTGTCGGTGACGACTCCGGTATGGAGACAGGTGGCCGTGACCTGATCGATGGGCCATCCAAGGACTCCCATGAGCTCGTAGACCATCTCGGCCGTCGACGAAGCACCCGGGTCGATGAGGTTGATCTCGCCGAAACCGGTGTTGGTCACGTGGTGGTCGATCACGATCAGGTTCCTGGCCCGACTCGCGTTGGGTTCCAGATCCCCGAGACGATCGATGGAGCCGGCATCGAAACTGATCATGAGGTCGGGTTCGGCGGGTACCTCGGAAGGCGGCACGAGCAGTTCGATCGGCAGGAACGAGTAGGTCGCACCCACCACGAAGGGCTCGCCAAACGATGGGTACACGGTCTTGTTCCGTGAGGCGGCGGCGTGGGCGAGTCCGAGCATGGATCCGAGGGCATCCCCATCGGGCCCCACGTGACAAGCCATGACAACAGAGGAGGCGGCTTCGATCAGTGCTGCGGCGCGTTCGGTGGTCACTCTTCTTCTCCAGCGATGCGACGAAGGATTGCGTCGATCCGTTCGCCTCCGACGACGGCGGCGTCGACCTCGAACTCGAGCGCCGGCGTGTATTTCATCCGCACCTGACGCCCCAACGCTCGCCGCAGGCGCGGTGCGGCCGCCTGAAGAGCCTCTCGAGCAGCCTCTCCTTCGGCGGGGTCGATGGTCGAGAAGTAGACCACCGCGTTGCGGAGATTCGGCGCGGTGACGACCTCGGTGATCGTGACCATCGAGAGCCGTGGATCCTTCAGGATCTCGACCTCGTCGGCGATGACCTCGTGCACGATGGAGTTGACCCTGCGCATGCGGTCACTCATCGCTCGACCTCCAGATAGTCCAGCCTCGCCTCGATGATCTCCACCTCGACATTCTGCTCGATCCTGGCCCGCACCCGTTCGATGAGCGTGTCCATGGTCGATTGGTCGACGGTCACGATGGCGACACCCAGCGCACATCGCTGCCAGCTGTCGTGGTGAGCGACTTCCGCAACGCTGATCGATGCCATTCTCCTCAGTCCTTCGACGAGCGGCCTCACGACCGCCCGTTTCGCCTTGAGTGATTGCACGCCGGCCACGACCAGCTCGAACCGAATGGCCGCAACGATCATCGTCAGGTCCGGGGCACCTCACGTGTGGTGAACACCTCGATGATGTCGCCCTCTTTGAGATCGTTGTAGTTCTCGATCCCGATTCCGCACTCGAATCCCGTCGCCACCTCGCGCACATCGTCTTTGAAACGCCTGAGGGAGGAGAGGCCGCCCGTGTGGATCACCACACCCTGGCGGAGAAGCCGGATCTTGGCACCGCGTTGCACCACACCTTCGGTGACGTAGCAACCAGCGATCGTGCCGGCCCGCGGCACCTTGAAAGTGGCGCGCACCTCGGCAGTACCGAGAACGACCTCTTCGATCTCCGGGGCGAGCTTGCCCACGAGCATTGCCTCGAGCTCGTCGAGCAACTCGTAGATGATTCCGTAGGTACGGATCTCGATGCCCTTTGCCTCGGCGGCCTTGCGGGCCTTGCCATCGGGTCTCACGTTGAAACCCACGATCACCGACCCGGTGACCTCGGCCAGCGTCACGTCGTTCTCGTTGATCCCGCCGACCGCGGAGTGGACGATGTCCATCCGAGCCTCGTCCCGACCGATCTTGGCAATGGAGTCGCGGAGCGCCTCGATGGACCCGTGGGCATCGGCCTTGACGATGATCCGAAGCTCGGTCTCTTCCGAGCGGAGCTGCTCGAGGAGCGACTGGAGCCGTTCCTTCGCCGACGGAAGTCGCTGTTCCTCGTCACGGAGGGCCTGAGATCGCTCGGCGGCCAGAGCACGCGCTTCCTTGTCCCCTGCCACGACTTCGAGCCGGTCGCCGGCCGTGGGGACATCGGACCACCCCATGATGAGCACGGGCGTGGAAGGCCCGGCCTCCTTGAGCCGCTCACCTTCGTGGTCCATCATTGCGCGAACCCTCCCGGACACCGGTCCGGCGACGAACGCATCTCCTTGCCGCAGCGTGCCCCTCTGGACGACGACGGTGGCGGTGGGGCCCATTCCTGGATCGAGCTGAGACTCGATGACCACACCCTCGGCGTCGGCGGTCGGGTTGGCCTGGTATTCCTGCAGTTGGGCGATGAGGTCGATGACCTCCAACAGGTTGTCGACGCCGTCTCCGGTGAGAGCCGAGACGTCGACAGCAGGAATCTCGCCGCCGAGGTCTTCGGTGATGACGTCATGTTCGGTGAGCATCGTGCGCACGCGCAACGGGTCGGCGCCGGGAAGGTCGCTCTTGTTTACCGCTACCACCATCTGGACGCCGGCGGCCTTGGCGTGGCTGATCGCTTCGATCGTCTGCGGCATCACACCGTCATCGGCGGCGGTGACGAGCACCACGATGTCCGTGACGTTGGCACCGCGAGCGCGCATGGTGGAGAAGGCGGCGTGTCCGGGAGTGTCGATGAATGTGATCTTGTTGCCGCCGACATCGACCTGGTACGCGCCGATGTGCTGGGTGATGCCACCCTTCTCCACCGCGACCACATTGGCTTTGCGGATGGTGTCGAGCAGGGTCGTCTTCCCGTGGTCGACGTGACCCATGACCGTCACCACCGGCGGGCGGGAGGCCAGCGATCCCTCGTCTCCGGGCCGGACGTCCGCGGCTTTGGGCTCCGCCAGCACCACGGCGTCCGGAGCAGCGTCCGCCACTTCCACGATGAATCCGAACCCTTCGGCGATCTCATCGATCAGGTCTTCGGGCATCGGCGCTCCTGCGCCGGCCGCCCGACCCCGCGTCAGCAGTTCTTTCACGATGGCCGACGCAGGCTGGCCGAGGGCCTCGGCGAACTCCCCGACACTGACGCCGGGAGGGACCGACACTATCCCGATGTCGTCTGACTCGGGTTCCGGCTCGGGCTCGGGTTCCGGCTCCGGCTCAGGCTCCGGCTCCGGCTCGGGTTCCGGCTCCGGCTCGGGTTCCGGCTCCGGCTCGGGTTCCGGCTCCGGCTCGGGTTCCGGCTCCGGCTCCGGCTCGGGTTCCGATGGGGATGTCTCCATGGAGCCGGCGAGAGCGGCGCGAACGAGCGCGGCGTCGTCTT
>JAOUGY010000313.1 GCA_029865445.1 Acidimicrobiia bacterium
AGCGGGTACCTATGATGGAACCGCTGAAGGGCGGGGAAGACCTGGTTGGCCCACTTCTCGACCAGGTCGAAGATGCAGCCGCCCTCATACAAGCGCTAGGAGGTTGAACGATGAGCGACCGCGAACGTTCCCGGCCGCAAGGTCGTGACAACGAACAAGACGAGGCAGTCGAAGAGGTCGAGGCCGCCGAATCCTCCGCCACCGAAGGTATCGACGATCTCCTCGACGAGATCGACTCCGTCCTCGAGGAAAACGCCGAAGAGTTCGTGAGGAACTACGTCCAGAAGGGTGGAGAGTGAGCGGTCCTTTTGGCCAAACCCTCCCCATTGGCGCACCGCTTCCTGGCTCCAGCTTCACCGACCTCCTCCAGTCGGTAGGCGCCGCCCCGCGCTGGGAGGTCTCGGACTCGGCAGCGACGTCGCTGTCGATCCCAGAGGGCACCACCGTTCTCGCCATCAGATTCGCCGACGGCGTCGTGATGGCGGGTGATCGCCGCGCCACCGAAGGGCACCTGGTTGCGCACCGATACATTCAGAAGGTCTTCGCCGCCGACGGGCATTCCGCCGTCGCCATCGCCGGTACCGCCGGGATCGCCGTCGAGATGGTGCGGCTGTTCCAGGTCGAGCTCGAACACTACGAGAAGATCGAAGGGACAGTCCTCAGCCTCGAAGGCAAGGCGAATTTCCTTGCCCGCCTCGTCCGCAACCAACTGCCAATGGCGTTTCAAGGCCTCGTGGTCGTCCCCTTGTTCGCGGGCTACGACCTCCACGAGCGCAGAGGGCGGCTGTTCACCTACGACGTGGTGGGCGGTCGATATGAGGAACATGACTTCGGTGCAACCGGGTCGGGCTCCCGCCTCGCCAAGTCCTATCTCAGGACGGTCTTCCGGCCGGATCTGACGGCGGACGAAGCTGTCGGTCAGGCTGTGTCGGCGCTCGTGGCGGCAGCTGACGACGACACAGCCACCGGGGGACCCGACCTGATCCGGGGAATTCTCCCCAATGTCATGGTGATCGACGGTGAAGGGGTTCGCGAGGCCGACGAGGAGGCCGTCGCCGGAACGGCGCGAACGGCGCTGGAGGCCAGACGATGAGCGTCCCCTTCTATGTGGCACCCGAACAGCTCGTCCGGGACAAGGCAGAGTTCGCCCGAAAAGGCATCGCCCGAGGGCGGTCCATCGTGGCCATCGAATTCGACTCCGGAATCCTCCTCCTGGCAGAAAACGTGTCACGAGCGCTACAGAAGATCTCCGAGGTCTACGATCGCATTGCCTTCGCCGGTGTCGGGCGATACAACGAGTTCGAGACGCTTCGCAAGGCCGGGATCCGTCAGGCCGACTTGATGGGGTATCTCTACAGCCGGGTCGACGTGACGGCGATGGGTCTGGCGACCGGGTTCTCCCAGACACTGGGTCAGATCTTCTCTCACGAACCGAAGCCCTTCGAGGTGGAGGTGCTCATCTGTGAGGTCGATTCCGATTCGGATGGAAACCGACTGTTCAAGATCACCTATGACGGGACCCTCTACGACCAACGCGGCGTAGCCGCGATCGGCGGCAAGGGAGAGACTCTCGAACAGGCCTTGCGGGCGGGGTATCGCGAGGACATGACCCTCGAAGACGCAATCGAATTGGGAGTATCGGCGTTTCGCGAGAGCGAAGGCCGAGAATCTGAAGGCTGGGAAGCAGCTGTCCTCGACCGCGAGAACGGAAGGCGGGCCTTCCGACGAATCCAGGTGGGCGAGGCTGCCCCCTGAGGCCGCTGACAACATCCCCCCACATCTCCACCGATGGGATAGGCTGCCGGAGGTGGATCGACGTATCTTCGGTCTCGAAAACGAATACGGTGTCACCTGCACGTTGCGTGGGCAGCGACGCCTGAGCCCTGACGAAGTCGCCCGATATCTGTTCCGGCGGGTTGTCAGCTGGGGACGCTCGTCGAATGTCTTTCTCGAGAACGGCGCTCGCCTCTACCTCGACGTGGGTTCCCACCCCGAATACGCCACGCCCGAATGCGACAAGGTGGAAGAGGTCGTCACCCACGACAAGGCAGGGGAGCGAATTCTCGAGAGCCTGGTGGCCTCCGCCGAGCAGCGGCTCGAGGAGGAGGGCATCCGCGGCGAGATCTACCTATTCAAGAACAACACCGATTCGGCGGGCAACAGCTACGGCTGCCACGAGAATTACCTCGTATCGCGGCACAAGGATTTCCACCGCACGGTCGATGTCCTCATCCCGTTTCTCGTGACCCGCCAGATCTTTCTCGGCTCGGGCAAGCTCCTCCAGACTCCACGAGGGACCGCCTACTCCCTCGCTCAGCGGGCGGAACACATTTGGGAAGGCGTGTCGTCCGCCACCACTCGAAGCCGACCGATCATCAACACGCGTGACGAACCGCACGCCGACGCCGAGCGCTACAGACGCCTCCACGTGATCGCCGGCGACTCCAACATGAGCGAATACGCCACCTTCGTGAAGGTCGGGACGGTGGTCGCCCTCCTCCAGATGGTCGAACGAGACGTGGTGTTCCGTGACCTCTCGCTCGAGAACCCGATCCGGGCTATCCGGGAGATCGCCCACGA
Organism: Acidimicrobiia bacterium; assembly: GCA_029865445.1. Classification (GTDB taxonomy): domain Bacteria; phylum Actinomycetota; class Acidimicrobiia; order Spongiisociales; family ZC4RG35; genus JAOUGY01. The sequence continues at coordinate 2,581 of JAOUGY010000313.1, forward strand.
TCTCACTTGTCGCAAAAAGGTGCGGCTCGCCAACGGCCGCGAACTGTCGGCTCTGGACATCCAATGGGAGTACCTCGATCGTGCCATGCGTTTCGCCCGGTCGCCGGGTTTCCCACCCGAGATCCAGTTGGCGATCGAGCGGTGGGAGCATCTCCTCACAAACCTGGAGAAGGACCCGATGAACCTCGACCGCGAGGTGGATTGGGTGATGAAGTACAAGATGCTCGAGCAGTATCGTGAGAAGCGTCAACTCCCCATGTCGGATCCACGGCTCGCCATGCTCGATCTGTCGTATCACGACGTGAACCGGTCGCGAGGCATCTACTACCTGATGGTCAAACGGGGTCTCGTGGATCGGATCACCACCGACGACAAGATCGCCCGAGCCGTCGTCGAGCCTCCCCAGACGACGAGGGCTCGACTCCGTGGGTCGTTCATCAAGGCCGCCAAAGCCAAGAAGCGGGACTTCACCGTCGATTGGGTGCACCTGAAGCTCAATGACCAGGCTCAGCGCACGGTGCTGTGCAAGGACCCGTTCAAAGCGTTCGACGAGCGGGTGGACAAGCTCATCGAAAGTCTCTGAACCCCAGCGGCGCGGCCCCGGTCTCCTCACCCTGGGGGTGGGATGCGTGGAGAATCAACCTCCTCAACCCAGATTTGGATGAGCTGAAACCCGCCTCCTCAACCCAGGGCGGGGCGAGACCGGGGTGCGGGGTCCTTGTATCGCGGGCGGGGAGCGGGTACGAAGGGTCGGTGCGCAACGTCATCGAGCGAGTCCTCAACCTGCTGGCCTTCCTCCTCACGACCACCAAACCCGCGACGGCCGACGAGATTCGCCGCACGGTGGCCGGATACGGCGGCGAAAGCGACGAGGCGTTCCGCCGCATGTTCGAGCGCGACAAAGACCTTCTCCGCCGCCTCGGCATCCCGATCAAGACCGCGCCCGCCGACAGATGGCAGCTCGAACCGGGATACGTCGTCTCGGCCGACGAGTATCGCATCCCTGACCCGGAACTGGATGACGAAGAGCGGGCAGCCTTGTGGCTGGCAGCTCAGGTCGTCCGGATCGGTGGGCAACCCCAGGGACCCGACGCCATCCTCAAACTGGGCGGGGCACGCACCACGACTGGTGTGGAACCCGTCGGGGCCGACCTCGGGGCCGACGCCGACCTGCTGGCGTCGCTCTACGTCGCCACCACCGAGCGCAGACTCATCGACTTCACCTATCGCGACCGGCGGAGAAGCCTCGCACCACACGGCCTCGGTCACCGCAACGGCCACTGGTATGTGGTCGGAGTCGAAGCGGACTCCGAACGCGTCTATCGAATCGACCGGATGACCGGAATCACGGTCGGCGACGAGGAGCACGCGTTCGAGCGCACGCCCGGGCTCACCGTCCGCGGTGCGCTCGCTCGCCATCCGTGGGAGACGGGAGCAGGAGCCGCGACCACCGTCACCGTACGGTTCGACGCCGACGTGGCGTGGTGGGCGGAGCGTCGCCTCGAAGGCCGAGCCGGGATTCGTCACACGGACGGTTCGGTGGAGGTCGCGCTGGAAGTGAATCACCTCGACGCCTTCCTGGGTTGGGTGCTCTCGTTTGGGGAACACGCCCAGGTCGTCGACCCGCCCGCCGTGCGCGACGCCCTGGTGCGCCGCGTCGAGGCGGTGGCCGTATGAGCTCGCGTACCGCGGCCCGCCTCAACCGGATCCTGGCCATGCTCCCGTGGGTGATCGCCCACCCCGGCGCGTCGGTGCCGGATGTTTGCGACCGGTTCGGATACACCCGGAGGCAACTCCTCGAAGACCTCGACCTCGTGTTCGTGTGTGGCCTTCCCGGGTACGG
>JAOUGY010000045.1 GCA_029865445.1 Acidimicrobiia bacterium
GTCCGACAACAGGTTCACCACGGGCGCCGACGTCGCATCGTCGATGGCGACGAGATCGCCGTGGTCGAATACGCGCATGGCCAGCAGGTCGAGATACCGATCGAGCACCCTGCCCACGTCTTCAGGCGTCTCGCGGGTGCCGAGCCCGGTTTGGTCGTTCCGGATGACGATCGGGTGGATCCCCAACTGGATCGCGGCGACGTCACAGCTCACCCAGGTCCTCAGAGACTGCTTCTGGAAGAAGAGCCCGATCGACCGACCGGCGAGAGCCGTCGTATAGGCTGACGAATTCTTCTTGACCTCGGCTCCCAGCCGGACCAGGCGCACCACCCGCTCGGGATCGAGGTCGGCTATCGCAAGAAGGCTCACGCTTCGCCCCGCAGCTCTGCGCCAGCTTCCGCGGCCGCCTCGACCATCGTCCGGCGGACGCCCGCAGCCTCCTCGCTCGTCAGAGTCCGGTCCCCCGCCCGCAGCTCATATCGGATGGCGATGCTCTTCCTGTTGTCATCGCGCCCCGTGTACTCATCGAACACGCGAGCGGAGGCGACCAGGGGTCCGCCGCCGGCGGTGGTCGTCTCGAGGAGCGAAGCCGCCGAGGCCCCCGCATCGACCAGAAACGCCAGGTCGAACTCCACCGGGGGGAAGGTGCTCGGGCTCGCGAGCAGCGGATGAGGCGTGGGCTCGATCAACGGTGCGAGGTCGAGCTCCCCTCCGGCGATGCGACCGGCGAGTTCATAGGCCTCCACCGTATTGGGATGAATCTCTCCAACGGCTCCGATCACTGTTCCGGCCACTTCTACGTCCGCACACCGGCCGGGATGGAAGCCGGGACGAGCCGACGGGATGAGCCGCCAATCCGGGAGCCGCAGACGCTGAGCGATCAGGCGCCACAACCCGGTGGCTGCGTACACGTCGACACCGGCGCCTCTGCCATCCAGCCCCCGGACGCCGACATCACCCATCACCGCGAAGGCGACCCTGTCGGGCTGGTCTGGGATACGCGCATCCACTGCTCCTGGTCGGGCGAAGAAGACCTTCCCGGTCTCGAACAAACCGACCGCTTTGGCTCCGTGCCCCCGGTTGTATCGGAGCGACGAGAGGAGACCGGGCAGGAGAGCGGTCCGGAGTTTGGACTCTTCCTCGCGCAGCGGGTTCTTGACGGCGACGACTGCACGAACCGGATCGTCGGCTGGGAAACCGAATGCGTCGAGGTCCTCGACGGCCATGAAACTCAGGTTCACGGCCTGGCTGAGTCCGGCGCCGGTCAAGCATGCCCGGAGCGCCCGCGTCCTCTCCTGTTCCACCGTGAGTCCCCCTGCCGCTCCGGTGGGAACCGTGTCGGCAAAGGTGTCGTACCCGGCGAGGCGCGCCACCTCCTCGATCAGGTCGATGGGCCGCACCAGGTCCGGCCGGAACGACGGAACACGCACCATCAGAGGGTCGATGCCGCTGACCTCTATGTCGATCGATGCGAGCAACGAGGCGATCCGATCCGAGTCGAATCCCGGTCCGAGAGTTCGTTCGACTTCTGCAACGGGCAAGGGAATCTCGACCAGGCTCGGTTCCACCGCCACCACGTCCAGCGGGTCGGCGAGAATCTCGCCCCCACCCGTCGCCACGAGCAGCTGGCACGCCCGTGCCGAAGCCGTGAGCGGCGATCCGGGGTCAACGCCCCTCTCGAAACGCTTCGAGGCCTCGCTCACGAGAAGGTGTCGTCGGGACATCCACATGATCGTCGGAGGATCCCAGGTGGCTGCCTCCATGAGCACGCGAGTCGTGGTGTCCGACACCTCGCTCGTTGCGCCGCCCATGGTCCCGGCCAGCGACGTGGGACCTGACTCGTCTGCGATCACGAGATCGGTCTCCCCGAGGGCGCGGTCCACGTCATCGAGGGTGGTCAACCGTTCTCCTGCGATCGCCCGGCGGATGTCGAGTCGGCCACCCACGATCTTGTCGGCGTCGAAGGCGTGCAGGGGATGGCCGAGTTCGCACATGACATAGTTGGTGACATCGACCGCGTTGGAGATGGGACGCATGCCGGCGGCCCGAAGACGGCGCCGCATCCAAAGCGGGGATGGACCCAGCTCCACGCCGCGCACCTCGCGAGCCGTGAAACGAAGACAACCCTCCCGATCGGAAATCGTTGCGGCAATCGAGGTGGCTCCTGGGACCGTCTGCACCTCGAGAGACGGTAGCCGATAGGGAACTCCGAAGTAGGCCCCGAGCTCGCGGGCGACACCCACCATCGACATCACATCCGGCCGGTTGGGTGTGATCGACAGATCGAAGACGGTGTCGGGGAGTTCCACGTAGTCCGTGAAGTCCTCACCGATGGGGGCGTCTGATTCGAGAACCAGGATCCCTGCGTGGTCGTCGCCGAGTTCGAGCTCTCGTTCGGAACAAATCATGCCGTTGGACGTGACCCCCCGGATCTCGCGTGTACCGATCTCGAACCCGCCAGGCAACACGGCTCCCGGTACGGCGAAGGGCACGATCGCCCCGACCTCGAAGTTCCACGCTCCGCACACCACCTGGATGGGGGCACCCCCGGTGCTGACCGTGCACAGGCGAACCTTGTCGGCGTTCGGGTGCCGCTCGGCGGTGAGGACCTCTGCGATGACCACGCCTGCCCATCCTGCGGAAAGAGCCTCCACCCCCTCGACCTCGTGGCCGAGTGAGGCGAACGCCTGGCGGATCTCGGCCGAGTCCTGGGTGGGCAGATCGATGTAATCGGCCAACCAGCGAAGTGAGACTCTCATGGGAACTGCCTCAGGAAGCGGACGTCATTCTCGATGAAGTGCCGAATGTTGTGGATGTCGTGGCGAACCATCGCCAGCCGCTCCACCCCCATACCGAAGGCAAAACCCGTGACGGCAGCTGGGTCGTAGCCAACGGCTTCGAACACGTTGGGGTCGACCATGCCGCAGCCGAGCATTTCCAGCCATCCCGCTCCCCCGCACACCCGGCACCCGCTCTGGCCACCGTCGCAAGCGAAGCATGACACGTCCATCTCCGCCGACGGCTCCGTGAACGGGAAGAAGTGGGGACGGAGCCGGACCGTGGTCGACGAGCCGAAGAACTCACGGGCGAAGTGGGCGAGCGTTCCCTTGAGGTCGGAGAAGGTGATACCACTGTCGACCGCAAGACCCTCGATCTGGTGGAACACCGGCAGGTGGCTTGCATCGATGGTGTCTGCTCGGTACACCTTGCCAGGCACGACCACGTGAACAGGCGGGTCGTATCGTTCCATCCACCGGGCCTGCATGGGCGACGTGTGGGTGCGGAGCAGTGCCTCGTCGGCTGGGTCGCCGAACTCGAGATACATGGTGTCGGATTCGGCCCGGCTCGGATGGGTCGGCGGTGTGTTGAGGGCGTCGAAGTTGTACCAGCCGATCTCGGCCTCGGGCCCCTCAGCCACGAGATACCCGAGCCCCACGAAGATGTCGCACACCTCGTCAATCGTCTGCTGGATGAGGTGCGCTGCACCCAGCGGGAAGGAGCGAGCATCGAGCGTGACGTCGACCCGATCGCTTTCCAACAAGGCATTTGCGGCGACGAGTCGGAGTTCGGCGCGTCTCGAATCGAGGGCCGCTGTGATGGCGGCCCGGGCCGCCTGAATCGCCTGACCGACGACGGGCTTCTGGTCGGGCGGCAGCGTTCCGATGGTCCGCTGCAACTCGCTCAGCTTGGACCGCTTGCCCAAGAGCTCGGAGTCGAGGGCCTCGAGTTCCTCGAGGTCGGTGACCGAAGCGGCCCGTTGTGGGGCACCGGCGGCGATGGCTTCCAGTTCTTCCATACCGATCGGCGAGGTTAGCCGGACGCTGATTCGGCCGAACCAGAGCGCCAGCACGCGAGTTCGTACATCACGATGGCGGCGGAGATGGCGGCGTTGAGACTCTCGGTTCCGCCGGGCATGGGAATCGTCACGGCCACCGACGAACGCTCGACTACCTCCGAGGCCAATCCATGGGCTTCCGACCCGATGAGAACCGTCCATGTTCGAGCAGGATCGAGCTCCACGCCCAGGCGGGCCGGTGCGATCCCGCCCGACGGAACCGTTGCGATCGTTGCATCTGTGCCCGTGCCGACGAGTCTCGTGCGAAAGTGTGCGCCGGCACCCGCTCGGAGCACCTTCGGAGACCACGGATCGATCGCCCCCACCCCGACGTCGAATCCGAATGCGGCGGCAGTGCGGATGATCGTCCCGGCGTTGCCGGGGTCGCTGACATCCGCGAGCACGCAGTCCCGCGATACGGCCTGCGGCTCGGGCACCCGGATCACGGCCACCGGCCCCCTCGGCGTCTCCGTTCCAGACACCCTCTTCAGGACGTCGCCGGTGACAACGATGGAAGCGGCGCCGGCCCCCCGGGCGGATTCAACGGAGCGGTCGTCCCCGTCCAGGGAGAACACGGTGAGCACCTCCACGCCGGCACGCAGTGCCTCATCCAGGACGTGCGGACCCTCGATGAGGGTCAGTCCCGTCGCGTGGCGGTCCCTGGCGCGATGGAGCCGGACCGCCGCCACAACCCGAGGGTTGCGAACTGAGCGGACCGGCTCGGTCGTCGCTACCGGGTCCTCGTGGAGAGGACCGCTCATCGGCTCATGCGCCCTTGGCGGCGTCCACGATCTGCTTGAACGCTTGCGGATCGTTCACGGCCATGTCGGCGAGCATCTTGCGATCCACTTCGATCTCGGCCGCCTTCAACCCGGCGATGAGACGGGAATACGTCGTCCCGTTCTGGCGGGCGGCGGCGTTGATCCGCTGGATCCACAGACGCCTGAAGTCGCCCTTCCGATCCTTGCGGTGATCGTAGGCGTCCTGCATCGCGTGCATGACCTGCTCGTTGGCGGACTTGAACCGCCTGCTCTTCGAGCCCTTGTATCCGCTGGCGCGGTCGAGAACCTTCTTGTGCTTCTTCTTGGCGTGAACGGCGCGCTTGACTCTTGCCATCAGCGTCCCTCCCGTCAGTTTCCGAGCATCCGGCGCGTGACCTTGGCGTCACCAGGTGCCAGGTCGGCGTCGGTTTTGCGTCGCCGGAACGTGTCTTTGCCTTTTGCGAGATAGTTGTGGCCCCGGCTCGCCTGGGATCTCCGAAGGCGCCCCGCTCCCGTGGCTTTGACCCGCTTGGCCATGCCGCGGTGGGTCTTCATCTTGGGCATGCGCCCTCCTCATTCCTCTTCGTCACCGGCCAGATCTCCGGCCTGGTCTTCGATCGCCTGTTCCTCGTCCTTGGGTCGACGCTTGTTGGGCGCAAGCGTCATGATGAGGTTCCGCCCTTCGAAGCCGGCAGCCTGCTCGATGATTCCGTAATCACCGATCGCCTCGACCAATTTGTCGAGAACGCGCTGCCCGAATTCGGGCCGTTCGCGCTCCCGACCCCGGAACCGAACGGTGACCTTGACCTTGTCACCCTCCGCCAGCCATTCCTTGGTCCGGCGGGCCTGCATGTCGAAATCGTGTTCGGCGATGCGGGGCGTCAGCCGGGCCTCCTTGATGACTGTCCGGGTTTGCTTCTTCCTGGCTTCTCGATCGCGAACGGACTGTTCGTATTTGTACTTGCCGTAATCCATCAGCCGGCATACGGGCGGTTTGGCGTTCGGGGCGACCTCGACGAGGTCGAGTCCCAACTGATCGGCCAGCCACAGAGCCTCGGACAACTTCTTGACCCCGATCTGGGAACCATCCGGGGCAACCACCCGGACCTCATTGGCCCTGATGTATCCGTTCACGCGCAACTCAGCGATCTCATGACCTCCTGATAGATGTGAAAAGGCAGCACATGGAGTGCTGCCTTGCGTACTCGACGGAACCCGTCGTGTGACCGGCCTGTCGAGCCGGTCGGTCCTGTCGGCGCCCTCGTGGATTTCTACGTGGACGCTACCGGGACGCTACCTCGGCGCACACAGGTGTGGCCGGGTGGGAGACAGCAGTCTCCACTTGTCACCTCATTTGTGGGTCACAGCATAGCCCGGCGGCGGCGCTCACACGACTCCGAGGCCCGAAAGCACCCTGAATGCGACGAGAGCCGCCTCTGCGGCCTCGCGCCCCTTGTTCGATGGACCCGGGAGCGACCTGTCGACCGCGTGGTCGTAGTCTCTGACCGTGAGCAGGGCGTTTCCCACCGGAAGCCCCGCATCGAGAGCGACCCGGCTCAGGGCCGCCGACGCCTCCCCTGCCACGTATTCGTAATGGTCGGTTTCGCCCTTGATGACGGCACCGACCGCCACCACGGCCTCACATCCGGCCGCCAACATCCCGCGAGCGCCGATACCGAGTTCGAGTGCCCCACTCACGCGGGCCACCGCGATGTCCGGAACCCCCGCTTCTCGGAGTGCCTCGATCGCACCGTCGGCGAGCTTCGTCGTGATGGCCGAGTTGAATTCGGCCACCACCACGCCGACTCGCGTTGGCAGCCGACCCGGTTCAACCGTCGTGACGCTCACTGCTGGTCCTCGCCGAACACGTGCCCCAAACGGTCTCGTTTGGTGGCGAGGTAGTCGCGGTTGTGGTCGTTCGGTTCCACCACCAGAGGAACACGTTCGACAATCTCGAGTCCGTATCCCTCGATGCCCGCCCGCTTGGTCGGGTTGTTCGTGAGCAATCGCATCGATCGGACGCCGAGGTCGTAGAGGATCTGGGCTCCCATGCCGTAGTCGCGGCTGTCCACGGGGAGCCCGAGATCTTGGTTGGCCTGAACCGTGTCCCGGCCCTCGTCCTGGAGGTTGTAGGCCGCCAGCTTGTGGAAGAGCCCGATACCCCGCCCTTCGTGGCCCCGAATGTACAAAACCACGCCTCGACCCTCTCGCGCCACCATTGCCAGCGCCTGGTCAAGTTGGTTGCCACAGTCACAGCGAAGAGACCCGAACACGTCACCGGTGAGGCACTCGGAGTGGACACGCGTCAACACGTCCTCGCCGTCGCCGACGTCGCCCACCACAAACGCCACGTGTTCGCGTCCATCGAGGCGCGATCTGTAGCCGACGGCCCGGAACCAACCGTGAGCGGTGGGGATCCTCGATTCGACGACCCGCTCCACCAGCTTGCCCTCCATGGTTCTCCGGTGAGAGATGAGGTCGGCGATCGTTCCGATCAGCAGTCCATGTTCCTTGGCAAATCGTTCGAGCTCCGGCAGTCGCGCAACGGTGCCGTCGTCGTTCATGATCTCCGACAGGACGCCGGCGGGGTAACGACCAGAGAGCCGGGCGAGGTCGACGGCGGCCTCGGTGTGACCCGCACGCTTGAGCACGCCACCGGGATCGGCGCGCAACGGGAAGATGTGTCCGGGACGGTCGAGATCCCCAGGCTTGGAGTCCGAATTGATCGCAACCTTGACGGTGCGGGTGCGATCCGCAGCAGAGATCCCGGTGGACACGCCTTCCCGGGCGTCGATCGACTGGGTGAAAGCGGTGTGGCGCCGGTCGGTGTTCACACGCACCATCTGCGGGAGTTGCAGCTGATCGAGCCGCTCCTCCGACATGGGGAGGCAGATGATCCCGCTCGTGTGGCGGATCATGAACGCCATCTGCTCCTCCGTGACGAGGTCGGCGGCCACGATGAGATCGCCCTCGTTCTCGCGATCGGCGTCATCGACCACGATCACGACATCACCCCGGCCAAAGGCCGCAATCAGCTGCTCCGATGTGGCAAAGGTCACCGGCTCATCTCCATCAGACGTTCGACGTACTTGGCGAGGATATCGGTCTCGACGTTCACCCGGTCGCCAGGCGCCAGCGCCCCGAGGGTGGTGACCTCCAGGGTATGCGGGATGAGGGCGATCTCGATGTCGCCGGCCGTCACCGCCGCGACGGTGAGGCTCACTCCCTGAATGGTGACAGAACCTTTCTCCACCACGTACTTCAGCAGGTCCGAGGTGAGTTCGATTCCAAGGCGCCGGCCATTCCCCTCCTCCCGCAGGGACGAGATCACGCCGACTCCGTCGACGTGGCCCTGGACGATGTGTCCGTCGAACCGGCCGGCGGCGGCCATGGCCCGCTCGAGGTTCACCTCCGACCCGACCGCAAGGTCGCCGAGAGCGGTCCTGGCGATCGTTTCGGGGACCATCTGGACGGCGCAGGAGTTTCCGGTCACCTCGACGGCCGTCAGGCAGGTTCCGTTCACAGCGATGGAGTCGCCCACGGCAAGGCCGACGACGGTCTCGGGGGCCTCTATGACGAGTCGCGCCCCGCCCTCGGCGAGGTGGGTGATCCGACCTACCTCTTCGACGATGCCTGTGAACATCGACACAGGGTACCGCGGGTCAGGTGGAGGGGATCCAGTCGATCCGAAGATCCGGGCCCAACCGGACCAGCCGGGTGATCTCGATCCGGCGACCATCGGCGAGCGTAGCGAACGGATGGTCGAACACGCCTCTTCCGATCCCGCCCGCGATCATCGCCCCCAGGTACCAGATCCCGGCGTCGATGAGACCACCATCCCACAACGAGCCGGAGATGCCGGCTCCGCCCTCGACCAGGATGTCGAACAGACCTAGGTCGGCGAGCGACGTCAGACCGGCTTCCAGATCGACTCGACCGCCAGAACCTGCGACCACCAACTCGCCCGGCACCGGCAGCGGTCCGGGGGCAATGACCACCGGATCCCGTTCCCAGATCCTGGATGTGGCGGGCAGCGGCCGCGACCCCGCGACGATGACCGGCCGCGGCTGTGGGCCGGAGAAATCGGGGAGCCGCACGTCGAGCAGGGGGTCGTCGGTGAGAAGTGTGCCGGCCCCGATCAAAACGGCATCAACCGACGCCCGAAGCTCGTGGACGTCCCGTCTCGCCTCTTCGCCCGTGATCCACTGCGAGGTCCCGTCCACTGCGGCGATCTGACCGTCGAGGGTCGAAGCCGTTTTGTGCACGACGCGCGCTCGCCCGGTTCTCCTGTGATGGAAATACCCGGGATCGGCAGCTTCGATCTCCCCGGCCAGGAAGCCCACCTCGACGGTGACGCCGGCCTGTCGGAGCGCTTCCACCCCCTTTCCCGACACTCGAACGTCGGGGTCTTCGGCACCGACCACCACCCGGTCGATTCCCGCTTCGATGATCGCCGCCACGCAAGGAGGGGTCCGGCCGTGGTGGGCACACGGCTCGAGTGTGACGAACATCGTGGCTCCCTCGGCCCTGGACCCGGCGCCCTGGAGAGCCAGGGGTTCGGCGTGCGGGTCACCGGCCCGGCGATGCGCTCCCTCACCGACGATCTGGCCACCGTCGACGACCACGGCTCCAACCCGCGGATTGGGATGGGGGCGGAATCGTTGTGCGAGCTCGAGCGCCCGTCGCATCGACTCCTCGGGCGTAGCCATGCTCCCTACGACGAGCGACGGTCGACGCGGTACGCCGATCCGTGCTGCTTCTTGGCGAATTCCTTCATCTCAACGGCGATCGCCGATGCCTCCCACTGGGAGGCGATCGGACGACCGACATTCGTGACCACGCCCATCGACATGGACACGACCGGAAAGGCAAATCGTTCTCCCCTCCGGTCCACCACCTCGATGTACCCCCGGAGGGCATCTGCGGTGTCATAGAAGTCGAGAATGCCGTCGTCGAACCGTTCGATGACGGATTTGCAGTAGGCGTCGGCGAGGTGACCGTCGACGACCGCGACGAAGTCGTCGCCTCCGATGTGTCCGACGAAGGCATCGGTGTCGCCGATGTCCTCGGCGGCCTGCTGCAGGACCTCCGCCGAGTACTTGATGACCTGATCACCGCGCATGAACCCGTAGTGATCGTTGAATGCCTTGAAGTTGTCGAGGTCGCAGTACACCAGGGCGAACGGCGCAGCCACCTGGATCCTGTCCTCGATCTCCTGTCCGATCCGGAAGTTGCCGGGAAGCCCGGTCAGGGGCGAGGTGTCTCGAGCCGTCTTGGCCCGTCTGAGGACTGCCTTCACCCGGGCGGCCATCTCGACGACGTCGAACGGCTTCGTGATGTAGTCGTCGGCGCCGAGTTCGAGTCCCTTCACGCGATCCTCGGTGAGTCCACGAGCCGTCAGCAGCACGATCGACGTCGAAGCGAGCGCGGGGTGTGACCTCATCTTCTTGAGAGCGGTGAGTCCGTCCATCCTCGGCATCATGATGTCGAGGAGAACGAGATCGGGCGGCGTCTCGATCGCTTTGTCGAGCGCTTCTTGACCGTCTCCCGCGGTCATGACCGAAAATCCTTCGATTTCGAGGTTGACGCGGATGACCCGGACGATGTCTTCGTCGTCGTCCACGACCAGAATGTTGTCAGACACCGGTCACTCCCTCGATCACTGCCCGCAGCTCGGCGACGGCCAGAGCCGGATCGTCGGCGCCGAACACCGCCGTGCCCGCCACGAACACGTTGGCTCCGGCGTCTCTCGCCGACGGCGCGGTCTTGTCACTGATGCCGCCATCTATCTGGATATCGGTGGTCAACCCGTGCGAGTCAACCCATTTCCTGGCCGCCTCGACTTTGTGGAGAACCTCGGGCATGAAGGCCTGACCGCCGAATCCGGGATGAACGGACATGACGAGCACCAAGTCGCAGAGTTCGACGAATGGCTCGACCGCCGCCCACGGCGTCGGAGGAGACACGACCACGCCGAACGACAGTCCCAGGGCCCTCGCCGCCGACGCAGCCCGGGTGGGGTCGGCGACAGCCTCGACATGCATGGTGACGAGATCCACTCCGGCTTCTGCGAGTTCGGCCAGGTAGGTGGTCGGGTTCGAGGTCATGATGTGGCAGTCGAACGTCAGGTCGGTGAGATCTCGCAGAGCCGCGATCACCGGTATCCCGAATGAGATGTTGGGGACGAAATGGCCGTCCATGACGTCGAGATGAAGCATGTCGGCGACTCCGTCGACCGCCGAGACCTGGTCCCCGAGACGGGCGAAGTCGGCGGCCAGTAGAGAGGGGGCGATCTTGTACCGCACGTTCGAAGTCTATCGACTCGTCTCGAAACCGGGTTCCGCCGACCGCAGCCCCCGGTACCACGCTGCGGCGTCCATTTCGGCTCGACCCGGTGGCTGGATGCGGAGGATCTCGATGCGACCGTCTCCAGTGCCCACATAGACCCCATCGTCGGCTGCGATAGACCCGGCGATGGCAGTCCCGCCGGCCGGCACCGCGGCCAGGATCTTGTGGGGTTCACCCGAATACACAGCGGTTGCGCCGGGCTTCGGGGCCAGTCCTCGAACGTGGGCGAGGCACCGCCAGGTGGGCCAACGCCAGTCGATCGGGCGGTCGCCTGGGGTGATCTTCGGGGCGGTCGTCGCCCCCGCGGGCTGGGGCGTGGCCACTACACGACCCGCCAGGAAAGGCTCGAGCACGGAGGTCATGAGGTGCGCGCCGGCCGTGGCCAGACGCCAACCGACCGATCCCGCCGTTTCCATCTGGCCGACCGCCGTCGAGGTGGTGGCGATCACGGGACCCGTGTCGAGACCTTCGTCCAGCACCATGACGCTGACCCCTACCCGTGAGTCACCCGCCATGAGTGCTCGCTGTACCGGTGCCGCCCCCCGCCACCGCGGGAGAATCGAGAAATGGATGTTGAGGAAGCCCCGAGCCGGTACCGCCAGCGCCTCGGGCCGGATGAGCATTCCGTACGCCACAAGAACCGCGGCATCGAAACGGCCGTGAGCGGACAATGCCGCGGCGACCTCCACCGACCGATCCGGCTGGGCGACGGGGATGCCCAACTCGACGGCACGCTGTTTCACCGGAGGTGGAACGGGAGTCAGCGATCTCCCGGCGGGACGGTCGGGCTGGGTCACTACCAGGGCCACCTCCGCCACGTCGGTGAGGGCGTCCAAAGCGGGGATGGCGAGATCAGGAGTCCCGAGAAAGGCGACCCGGACGGTCATTCACCCAGGTCCAACAACCCCAGCGCCTGGTTCCGTAGGTCCCTCAATGCCCGCTTTCTGATGCCTGGCTCCAGCCGTTCCAAAAGGAGAGTCCCATCGAGGTGATCGAGTTCGTGTTGGAGGACGCGTCCCATGAGGCCTTCGCCCGAGTACTCGACCTCCTCACCGTCGAGATTCAGGCCGCGGGCCCGGGCGAACTCGGGTCTCGTGATCTCCCAGTAGAAACCGGGGACCGACAAGCAGCCTTCGTCGTAGGCCAGCTCCCCGGAGGTCTCGACGATCTCACCGTTGATGAGCACCTGTGCTCCGTTCCCGTCGTTGGCGTCGAAGACGCAGATGCGTCGGGACACACCGACCTGGGTGGCCGCAAGCCCGACGCCGGGTGCGTCGTACATCGTCTCGATCATGTCGGAGACCAGCTTGCGAACCCCGTCGTCGATGTCGGCGATCGGGGCGGTCCGCATTCTGAGCACGGGATCACCAAATGTGCGGATCGGAAGAATCGCCATGGCGGCGGCAAAGGTACCAGGTATGGCCGTGGTGAGAGGTATGGACGACGATCAGAGCTCGATCGGATCGACGTCGATGCGAACGGTGGCACCCGAGTCGCGGGCCCGCTGCACGACGGCTCGGAGCTGGCGTTTGGTTTGAGTCAGATCTTGGCCCTGGATGAGCCAGCGCGTCCCGTGCCGGGAAGGAGCCGGCCCCATGACCTCAGCCGCCCCGATGAGGGTCCGCACCTGAGCATCGAATCCGGCGGTGTCTCCATCCCTGATCTCGATCAGGACGATCGACGAGAACGGGGGGTAGCCGAGGCCGCGGCGGACTTCGAGCTCGGCCGCATGGAAGGCGCCCGGATCTCCCCTTCTCAGCGAAGCGATGACGCGATGCTCCGGGTCACTCGTCTGCACGAGCAGGCGCCTTCCAGAGCCTCTCGCGACCTTGCTCGCGAGCCGGGTTCCGATCCGAAATGCCTCCTCGGTGGCCCGATAATCCACACCGAACATGAGGCCGTCCATGTCGACCATCACCACCAGATCTCGACTCTCGAGCGTCGTCAGATCGCGTTCGGTGCCCACCTGGATCGAGTCCTCGCTCGGGTACTCCCCCACGCCCGTCTCGAATCGGCGGATCTCGTCGACGAGCCGCCCGACTCCAGCCCCCAGCGGCTCGAAGCGGCCACCACCGCACGACGCGCATGGTCCGAGTGCAGCGCCACAGCGCCTGCAATCAGGCTGCGGGTCCGGCCGGGAACCACAACCGGGACAGGTCCGCAATGTTCGACACTTCACACAGCGCGAGGCCGCGCTGTACCCACGCCGGTGAGCGAACACGAACGCCCGGCCGCCGGCCCGCACACAGGCGCGCAATGCCTGTTTCGCCCGGTCCGTGAGGAGCCCACCACCGGGGGGCTCTTCTCTCCGGTCGACCACCTCCACCAGCGGCCAGATTCGGCCGGCGCCGCGGAGGAGCTCCGGTGCGCGTGCCACGAGCTCCAGGGATGGCGCCGGACCTCCGAAGAGTGCGGGCACGACCGACGTGGCAGCACGACGGAGCAACAGCTCGCGAGCATGGACGGTCGGGGTCTGTCGATCCTTCATCGCACGCCGGCTCTCTTCAACGGCGGCGACCGCACCAAGTCCGGACACCGGCCACATGGCAACTCGGGGCGTTCCGACGACCACCCCGCCCCGGTGCGCGGCCACAGACCAGGCGTCGGTGACCTCGGCATCGTTCATCTCGTGATCTACTGCGATCACACCTTCTTCGCCGAGACCGGAAGCGATCCGTTGCACCTCTTCTCCGGTGGGTACCACGACGAGCAGGGACTTGCCTTCGCGGCGGAGCGCACGCCCCACGGGACCGATCCACGAATGGGCTGGTTGGGCGTCCAGCCAAACCGTCGTCCGGTGCGCGTGACGGAGGATCACGTCGACGAGTGGATGCGACGCCTCCCCCGGCTCGCCAACCGAGGGCCGTGATGACTTCCGGGGCACGTTGGGCGGAGCACAGCGTCCCAGCATGACCGACAAGGGTGCGACGTAGTAGCCGGCGGCCCAGCGCATCACTTCGAGCGTCGCCTGGTCGAACACCGGTGCCGATCCCGAGATCGACGCTATCGGCTTCAATCCGGTGGGGTCGCCATCGTCGACATCGACAACGAACCCGCCTACCCGCCTGCCCCCGAGGGGTACCCGCACCATCGATCCGAGCCCAATCTTGGCTGCGAGGCGCTCTGGCACCGCGTATCGGAAACCGTCGTCGACTGCGAAGGTCGGTACTGCGGGAACGACCCGGGCTATCAGTCGAACACCGAGGCCAGCAGCGCCGCCTGGTCCGTCCGTTCCCACGGCAACTGTGGTCTTCCGAAGTGGCCGTAGGCCGCGGTCTGACGGTAGATCGGCTTGCGGAGGCCAAGTCGGGCGATGATGGACCTCGGCCGGAAGTCGAAGACCTCGGACACCGTCCTCTCCAAACGGTCCGGGTCGACGTTGGCGGTCCCAAAGGTATCCACCAGGATGGAGAAGGGTTCGGCCCGGCCTATGGCGTAGGCCAGCTGCACCTCACACCGGGATGCCAGCCCGGCGGCAACCACGTTCTTGGCGGCGTGGCGAGCGGCATAGGCGGCGGAACGGTCGACCTTGGTCGGGTCCTTGCCGGAGAAGGCTCCCCCACCGTGGCGGGCATAACCGCCATAGGTGTCCACGATGATCTTCCTGCCGGTCAGACCCGTGTCTGCGTGGGGCCCGCCGATCTCGAACCGGCCGGTCGGGTTGAGATAGAACGTAGCGGATGGGTCGTACATCTCACCGGGGATGACCGATTTGATGACCTCTTGTTCGAGATCCTGGCGCATGGTGGTGTCGATGTCCACCCCTGGCGCATGGTGGGTGGAGATGAGGATGCTCGTGACGGCCTCGGGCTGGTCACCGCTGTATCGAACGGTGACCTGGGTCTTCCCGTCCGGGCGGAGGTACGGGAGGGTCCCGTCTTTGCGAACAGTGGCGAGCCGCTCGGCGAGTCTGTGGGCGAGCTGGATCGGGACGGGCATCAGCTCCTCGGTCTCCGTGCACGCGTAGCCGAACATGATCCCCTGGTCGCCGGCGCCGTCCTGGTCGACACCCATGGCGATGTCGGCGCTCTGCTCGTGTACGAGATTGCGCACTTCGAGCGTGTTGGCGTCGAATTCGGGATCGAAGTCGACGTAGCCGATCTCGGAGATCACAGACCGGGCGATGCCATCGATGTCGAGGGCGTGTGCCGAGGTTATCTCGCCTGCGACGATGGCGGTGCGCGACGTGACAAGCGTCTCGCAGGCAACCCTCGACAACTCGTCCCCGCTGAGTGCGGCGTCGAGCACGCCATCCGAAATCGCGTCACAAACCTTGTCGGGGTGCCCTTCGGTCACGGACTCGGAGCTGAAGAACCAGCGGCGGTGCGACATGGCCCAGACGTTACCTCGTCCGACCGAGCTCGCGTTCGATCAGATCGAGGATACGGGCCGCCACCACCGATTTCTGGGCCAGCTCCCACGGCTCGGTCCGCCCGTCCGGCCAACAGATCGTCACCCGGTTGGTGTCCACGGCAAAACCGGCGTCTGGCTGGGACACGTCGTTCGCGACCAGCACATCGACGCCTTTGCGCCGGGCCTTCTCGACAGCCCGCTCCAGACTCCCCGTCTCGGCGGCGAACCCGACGAGAAACGGCCGCCGAACGCGGTCTGCCACCGTCTTGAGGATGTCAGGAGTGGGTTCGAGCACGATCTCGGGAGGTCCGTCGGCCCGACTCAGTTTGGCGTCGTGGTTGGTGCTCGGGCGGAAGTCGGCGACGGCTGCGGCCATGATCGCCACATCGGGGTCTACCGAGGCCACGGCGTCGGCCATCTCCTGAGCCGACTCCACCTGGACTCGTCGAACGGCGCCGGGCGAAGGCAGGTGGGAACTCGTGACGAGCGTCACCGCCGCTCCCCGGCGAGCGGCCTCTTCGGCGATGGCGTGGCCCATCTTCCCCGACGACCGATTCCCGATGTACCGGACCGGGTCGATGGCTTCTCGGGTGCCGCCGGCGGTGATGAGGATCGATGTGCCGCCCAGGCCGCCCGCCAGCATCGCCACGACCGCTTCGAGGACCGTCTCCGGTTCCGACATGCGTCCAGGACCTTCGTCTCCCCCGGCGAGAGCCCCCGATTCGGGCCCGATGATCGTGACTCCGTCGCCCGTGAGTGTTGCGATCGCCCGTTGCGTGGCGGGATGCTCCCACATCTCGGTGTGCATCGCCGGAGCGACCGCGAGCGGGGCGCGAGTCGCGAGGACCGTCGCGCTCAGAGCATCCTCGCTGAGACCGACCGCTATCCGGGAGATCGTGGCGGTGGTGGCAGGCGCGACGACCACCACCTCTGCCCACCGACCGAGATCGGTGTGAGGGCTCACCGACCCTTCGTGGCCGACCAGGCTCGTGACCACGGGGTGACCGGTGAGTGCGGCGAGGGTGGCAGGTCCGAGAAAGTCGGTGGCCGCGCGAGTCATGACGGCGCGCACCTCTGCGCCTTCGGACAACAACAGCCGAGCCAGGACCGCAGATTTGTAGGCGGCGACCCCACCGGACACTCCCAGGACCACTCGCCTGCCGGCGAGCCGCCCATCGGAGGTCACGCTTCCTCGCGCTCCACGGCCACTTTGCCTTCGGCGATCTCCTCCATGGCGATCGTCAGCGGCTTGCGGCTCAGAGAATGCACCTGGGGCGGAACGAATCTTCCGTAGCCCCCACCGAGTTGGTGGTAGTAGGCGTTGATGTCCCGGGCCCGGCGTGCCGCCACCACCACGGTGGCGAAGCGGTTGCCGATCTCATCGACGACGTCTTCGAGTTTCATGCGCGAATCCTTGGACAGGGGGATGAACCGCGAGGTTACCAGCGATTCTTCGGCTCACCAGTCAGGTCGAGCGTTGCGGGCGACGCCGCCGAACATCGAGGATGTCGAGAACCTGGGCGAGAGTCGCGTCGAGATCTTCGTTGACGACCACGTAGTCGAAGAGTGCGTCGGCGATCGCCAGCTCGTGGCGGGCGATTTCGAGGCGACGTTCGATCGCCTCGTCGGTGGTGTCTCCCCGCTCCCGGAGCCTGCGGGCCAGCTCCGTGAGAGAGGGAGCCCGAACGAAGATCATCAGAGCTTCGGGGTAGACCTCGCGGACGAGCGCCGCCCCCTGAACCTCTATTTCGAGGAGCATGTCCTCGCCCCCTTCGAGCACATCCAGCACCGGACCGAGCGGCGTCCCGTACAGGCTGGTTCCGTATTCCGCCCATTCGAGCAGCTCCGAGTGGTCCACCATGGCTCGGAACTCTTCAACGGTCACGAAGTGGTAGTGAACGCCGTCCACTTCGCCGGGACGCGGGGCACGGGTCGTCACCGACACGGAGAAACGAAACGGTCGGTGGGCGAGCAACCGGCGCACGATGGTGGATTTGCCGGCGCCCGAAGGTCCGGCGATCACCACCAGCCGGCCGCGTTCAGGAAAAGGCTTCGAGGAGCGCTGCACGCTGTTTGCCGCCAAGGCCGCGAATGCGCCGGTTGTCGGCGATCCCGAGGGCTTCCATCATTCTCTTCGCCTTGACCTTGCCGTTCCCCGGCATCGATGCCAGCACGGATTCGACCTTCAACCCGCCGATCAGATCGTCCAACTCGGCACGCTCCAGCAGCTCGGCGAAAGTCAGCGAGCC
The DNA here is from genome assembly GCA_029865445.1 of Acidimicrobiia bacterium. Lineage (GTDB taxonomy): Bacteria > Actinomycetota > Acidimicrobiia > Spongiisociales > ZC4RG35 > JAOUGY01. Next base: position 17,547 of record JAOUGY010000045.1, read on the forward strand.
GGTCTTGAGCAGCTCTTTCACCTCGGCGCGAGACCGCCGGGCTTCTGCTGCCCTCGCCAGTGCCCGCTCGCGTTGTTCATCGGAAAGCCGAGGTGGCTGCATGCGATCTCTCCCGCGTCGCCTGACAAGTGACTCTACCGGCGGTTCAATCCGGTTTCCACGACTCCTCGAGCTCGGCGACGATCCTTCGGGCTGCTGCAACCGGGTTGGATGCGGTGGTTATCGGCCGT
>JAOUGY010000046.1 GCA_029865445.1 Acidimicrobiia bacterium
CCCGCACGGCCTGGCGGATGGCAGCGGCCGCCTGACGGCCTCTCGTATCGAGGTCGTTCACGAGCGATCCTCCAATCCCAACGCAGCGGCCAGATTCTTGCGCCCCCGGAACAGATGGACCTTGGCGGTCGAAGGGCTGCAATCGAGGACCTCTGCGATCTCCGCCACCGGCATGTCCTCGATGTAGTGAAGGGCGATGGCCTGTGCCTGCTTGCCAGGAAGAGCTCGTACGGCCTTCCAGAACTCGGCATCCGGGGCTTCGAGCGCAGGAATCGGTTCGGAGCGACGCCCGGCGAGACGAGCGATGGCCCGTGCCTCAGACAGTCGCCTGCGGTAGGCCGACACCGCCATGTTGGAGACGACGCGGCGCACCCAGGCATCAGGTCGCTCCATCAGTGCGACCTCGTCCCACTTCTTGTGCGCCACCATCATGGCCTCCTGCGCGATGTCTTCCGCACCCAGCCGGCTCCCCGAAAGCGCAAACGCCAAACCGACCATGGGTCTGAACTCGCGCGCATAGAAGGCCTCGAACGATTCGAGGCCCACCACCACCGGATCTTCGGCGGCGGCGTTCATCCGCATGCGTCGCGTGTTCCGAACACTGTCGAACATCACTCGTTCCATCGACCGTATGAGGTTTACCCGGATAGGACTATCGGCTCATTCCCCCGCTCGAGTAAACCAAACGTTGGGGTGGGAACGAGTGAAGGGCGGGCGTCAGGGCAGCTGGGCTCAACCAGGGAGTGGATTAGATGAGAAAGTTGACGATGTTCATCGCCGGCTTCGCCGTGATGCTGATCGCCGGGATCGCCACCGCCCAATTGGGTGGTGGGAGCGACCAACCCGCCGACGGGGCTCCGCTGGCAGCCCCGGTCGAGGAGACGACATCGACCTCGAAGGCGCTCGAGACCACCACCACAACTGCGGTGAAGGCCGAGGAGCCGGTCCAGGAACCGGAGAAGGTCACGGAGACCGCGCCGCAAGTAGACACCGAGGCACCCGAGATCGAGATCCTCCACCCCGAGGACGGTCAGGTCTTCGAGCACAAAGAGGTCGTGTTCGAAGGACGTACCGAGCCGGGCGCACGGGTGTTCGCCGGCGACTACGAAGCAGAGGTCCACGAAGACGGATCCTGGCGCATCGTCTTGTGGCTCGATGCGGGTCGGAACGTGGCCACGCTCAAAGCGATCGACGCCGCGGGGAACACCGGGACGGATTCTGTGACTGTCGTCTACGAACGACCCGAGGACCAGACCGACAAGCCGAAGGGCGAAGAGCCGAAGGACGAAGAGCCCAAGGACGAAAAGCCCAAGGACGAAGAGCCGAAAGAAGAGCCCAAGGAAGACGAGCCGAAAGAAGAACCGGCCGAGTGGGAATTCACGGCGATCCAGCAATATGGATCCTGTGGCGAGGAGGTTCCCTTCGACGTGTTCTACGGCGAAGGACGCCCGGGGATGGTGGTCGAAGCCGGCTCCGAGTACGGATCCGGCAGGGCCGTCGTCAACGAGAAGGGCCATTGGGAGATGAAGATCACCTTCGCCGAAGCTCCGGTCGGTGAGGAGTTCAAGGTCGTGATCGAGACCTCCGACGGCCACCGGAAGGTCTTCGGTTTCGTGAGGACCTGACGCGGGGGAACCCCGGGGACCTTCGGGTCCCCGGGGCCGTCAGCCCCGTCTCTCCTCGAGCTCTTCGATCGTCGCCGGCCAATCGTCCTTCAGCAGCCTCGAAAGCGACCGGTCGGCCAGCACCTTCCCGCCCGTCTGACACGTTGCGCAGTAGTTCGTTTCGTTGGCCGCGTACACGATGCGCTGGATCGGTGAACCACACCGCGGACACGGCTCCCCGAACTTGCCGTGGACGGCCATCTCCGCCCGGAAGGCGGTCACCTTGGTCGGCCAGGCATCGCCCACTTCGGCGGCGAGAACTTCGGTCCACCGATTGAGACTGCTCTGCACCGCGCCATGGAGGCGTTCCACCTCCTCGGTGCTCAACTGTGAGGTCCTCTTGACCGGCGACAGCTGCGCCTCCCAGAGAATCTCGTCCGAGTAGGCGTTGCCGATTCCCGAGAAGATCCTCGGATCGGTCAGCGCACGTTTCAGCGTGCGATTCTCCCGGACCAGCGCGTCCCGGAACGCCGCCACCCCGACCTCGAGCGGCTCGACGCCCCCCCGATCCTCTGCCCGCATCTGAACCTCGTCGTCGAACACCCAGACACCCGCCCGCTTCTTGGTTCCCTGCTCGGTCAGCAACAACGTGCCATGGGCGAAATCCCAGGCGGCGAGCCCCACCTTCTTCGGTATCACGGTCTTGGGGCGCTCTTTCCACTGGAGGCGACCGGCCACCATCAGGTGGATGACGCAGAACAAGCCCTCGTCGAGGTGCATGACAATGCGCTTGCCGATCCGTTCCAGGTCGTCGACCCTCCGTCCCACCACCTCGGTATGAGGCGGGCGATAGGTGCGGAGCAACGCGGGGGACGCCACCCGGAATCCGTGGATCGTCTCTCCGAGAATCCGGGAGCGCATGGCGGTCAGATACAGCTCGATGTCCGGCAATTCGGGCATCAGCCGAGGCTAATGCGTCTCCACACGCACGGGGCACCGCTCACTATGATCTGGTCTGTTGGGACGGGCCGCCGGGTGTTCACGGTGGTCGGGGATGGCGACGGCGGGATTGGTCCGTCGTGTCGGCTCGCCGGTCGAGACAGCCCGTCACCAGGGGGATGGGGGATCACATGACCAAACCTGCGACGACGGCGACGGTACTCGCCAAGCTCGCGTTTGCGGCCGGAGGGGCCGTGCTCACACTTGTCGGGTTCGCGATTCGCACCCGTGCGTATGGCGGTCTTCTCAGCGTGGAAGCCCTCGACCCCCGTCTGGCCAGGTCGGGCTCGTGGCTCATAGTCGTAGGAGCAGGGTGGCTCCTCGTCACCATCGTCGGTTGGGTGGTGGCCCCCGGGGCCTGGGACGCTTTGGCCCCGTTCATCGTCGGTATCGCCCTGACCATCTCGATCGTCGCCACCATCTTGGTGTCTGCCGCCCTGTCACTGACCGGGCGTCCCGGCGTGATCGACCCGTCAGACGGATTCGGCTGGAGGCTGGCGATGACCCTCGGAGTGCTGACCATTGGTTTCGCACAGTGGGTCGTGGCTCGAGCGCTCGTGAATCACGATCCACCGATCGGTCAATGGGCGCTCCTGCGACTGAAGGCCTCGGCTGTGGTCGTGGTGGTGTTGGGAACCGTCGCTGCCTGGACCTCGCCGGTTCCGCTGGTGGTGGTACTCACCCTCGCCGCGCTCGTCTACATCGCCATCGAGCTCACTCCCCGAGGCTGAGCTCCATCACATCCGCCGGTGCCGGAGCGACGGCACGAGCGATCGAGCCTCGTCGAGCGCACCCTTGTCGAGATCGCCCACAGCCACGGCTTGCTCGTCCTCCAACTCGGCGATGGGTTCGCCGAACGGGTCGAGGATCGCCGAGTGGCCGGTGTATCCACCGCCGACGATTCCGGCTGCCACCATGAACACGGTGTTCTCGATCGCTCGGGCCTTCAGGAGCGTCTTCCATTGAGCGAGCTTCCCGGGTCCCGCTATCCAACCCGCCCCCATGGCGATCGCCTGCGCCCCATCCGCCACCAGCGCCCGAGCCAATTCCGGGAACCGCAAGTCGTAGCAGGTCATCACACCGACCCGGAGGCCGTCCACATCGATCACTGTCGGACTGATGGGCCCGGGGACCACCCGCTCGGATTCGGCGAAACCGAACGAATCGAAAAGATGGATCTTCCGATAGCAGTCCACGAGATCGCCATCGGGGCCGATGACGACCGTGGTGTTCGACACCCGTGACTCACCATCGACCTTCTCCCACATCCCGGCGAGGATCCACAGGGAAAGGCGGCGGGCCTGATCGGAGAGACCGGCCACGAACTCTCCATCGAGCGGCTCGGCGATCGAAGCCAGATCCACGCGGGGTCGGAAGTCGTGCATCACACCTTCCGGAAGGACGATGAGACGAGCGCCATCCACCGCCGCCTGCCCGATGTGGGGAGCAACGAGATCGAGCACTCCCTCCGACACCGATGGCACCTGGACGACGGCTGCGCGCATGCCGTCACGCTACCGGTCCTCCGGTTTTGCCGCGGGCTGTGAGAACATGATTCGATGCCCACGATCGTCTACACCGATGGCGCCTGCTCCAACAACCCCGGGCCGGGAGGGTGGGCGTGGGCCGTCCCCGACGGGCCCTCTGCCAGCGGGGGCGACGTCCACACGACCAACCAGCGCATGGAACTGACGGCCGCGCTCGAAGCCACGAAGGCACTGGAAGGCGATCTGGAAATCGTCAGCGACTCCACCTACGTCGTGAATTGTTTCCGGGACCAATGGTGGAAAGGCTGGTTGTCCCGGGGATGGGTGAACAGTCAACGGAAGCCCGTGGCGAACCGCGATCTGTGGGAACCGCTCATCGAGCAGGTCAGGACGCGGAACATCACCTTCCGCTGGGTGAAAGGCCATTCCGGTGATCGGTGGAACGACCTCGTCGACCGCCTTGCCGTCGAGGCGACCAACGCCGCCAAACAGCCCTCCGCCACCAAACAGCCTTCTGCCACCAAATCGGACCCGACCCTGCCGGACCGCGGGGACCCGGGCCGCCCGGCCACCGGACACGCCATCGTGGTCACCGGCCTGCGGCCGCCCGACCTGGGCGGCTACGAGGAGAATCCCACTTCCCAAGCCGTCCGCAACCGGCTTCGCTCGATCCTCTCCGCCAAGCACGAGATGCACCCCGATGCGAAGGTGGTGACCGGAATGTCCCTCGGCGCCGAAATGCTCGCCGCCGAGGCGGCGGCGCTCGAGGAGATCGCCTACGTCGCCGTATTGGCCCATCCCGACTACGACTCTGCGTGGCCCGAAGCCACGAAGCGCCGATTCCGCCATCTCATCGACGGGGCGGCCGAAGTCCTCACGCTCGACCGATCTCGTCCGTCCGATCGGCGCCAGCTGGCCGCGAGCTACGGACGGCGAGACGCATGGCTCACGAAGAATGCCGATGAGGCGATCGTGGTGTGGAACGGCTCCGACGGACCCGTCGATCAGACCCGGCGCAAGCTTGCGACCGCGATCGGAGAAGAGAATGTGTGGACCCTCGACCCCACCGAGCTGGTCTGACTCACAGCGCCGAAACCGGTTCCACAGGCTCGGGATCGACCGGAGGCAAGCGCCGCCGGCGTCGTCGCCACCACACGACCGTCACGAAAAGAACCACGATTCCCACAGCCGCCGACACTCGAACGACGCCGGTCTCCTGGGCTGCGCCCATCAGGTCGATCACCTCACCCGACCCGATGCGCGCCGCCTCCAAGTCCGCATCGGCAAACGCGACCACCGCTGCGCCCAAGTCAGCTTCAGGATCGGCGCCGATGAGGCCGACGCTCTCGAAGAGCGATCGTTCGGTGTCGACTGCAGCGCGTGCCTCCAAGAGACCCTCGGCGATCACGCGCCTCGCCTCCAATTCACCAATGAGAATCCCGGAGTCCTCGCCCGCCTCGAACCGGCTTTCGAGGCTCGGCGGTTCCGTCCCCAGATCGCCGGTCGCCACGGACAGGGCGTCGCGTGCGGCGATCACGCGGGCGGCATCCGAGATCTGGGATGTCGCAGCGTCGAAGTCCCATTCCTCGAGGGTTCTCCGCAGTTCCTCGGGAAGCGCCCACGCGCCTGCATCGGCCACGAGTTCGAGATACGCGCCGCGGACCGCGAATCTTCGCTCGAAGATCTGTTCATCCGTAGCGGTCACGGCCCAGGTGTCGAAGAGACTGAGTGCCTCTGACGAGCCGGCGCGCTCTTCGAGTAGGTCCAGGAAGCGTCTCCAGTCGTCCGAGGCCCCCACCGTCTCGGTCGAGCCCTCGCCCCTATAGGCGATCTCGTTCCCGAGAGCCGCCTCGAACACCTCGGTCATGGCATCCGGCCCCACCTCGCCGTAGATGGTGTCGATCACCAACCACGACGCCGCATATCCGTATCCTTCCGTCGCTTCGTCCACTTCGTTCTCGAAGGATGGTTGGGCCCACTCGTTCAATGGGAGATTGCCCCGGCTGGAGCGGATGACGATGTCCCGGCTCCATCCCGCCTCACCCATGCCTACCAGCGCGGCGGCGGCGTATGTGTCTGCGAGACCCTCGGTGATCCAGCGCTCCTCGAACAGTCCATCGTTGAACCACACATGAGATATCTCGTGGAGGATCACATGCGCATCGAGGTCTTCTCCGACCTCGATCATGTTCTCGTCGTCGATGAACCAACCCCCGTATCCGTTGATCTCCGGTTCCAGCGACTCGATCACGGTCACATCCTCGGCCCAACCCAGCCCCGTCATCTCGGTCAGCACCGGAATCCCTTCCTCCAAGATCTCCGCCACACGGTTTGACCATTCGGTGTCGTCGGGCCAGGACCGGAGCGTCACCGTCGTGCCCGCCACGTCGATCACTGTTTCGGTGAGAGCACGGTCGTTGCGCGCAGAAACCACCGACAACCACATGTCCGGTTCCGCGATCCCACCAGAGGTGTACACGCCGAAGCCGCCCTCTTCGCCGCTCGCCTCCAACGGTTCGCCGAGGAACGTCGCCTCGAAGCCGGAGGCGATCTCGACCCTCACGGATGCCAGGCCGGGATCGCCGAACGCCCACAGGTAGAACCATGCGTAGGCCGGGTTGACTCTCAGATCGCCGTTGGATCGAGCCTCTCCTCCCTCGAGGCGGAAGTCGAGAAAGATCGAACGTGGTTGGCCCGAGTAGAGGCGCCGCCCGAGATCGATGGTCACCTCCGAGATTCCGACGATCGGGCGCTCGGTCGTCTCGATCTCCAACTCGCGGTCACCGTCCCGTGCCCGGAGATCGGTGGCCTCGGAAGGGAGCGCAAAAATGATCTCGTCGAAGTAGAAACGTGTGACGCCGAACTCGTCACGCTTGTCCTTCAACGTGTTGGTGGCCACGATCTCCAACGTCACATCGACGCCGGTGGCCTCGGATTCCAGTCGGTAGATCGTCTCGACCTCGAGTCGCAGCCCGTCGTCTTCCGGTCCCGCTGCGATCGCCGGTGCGGCGATGGCCGAAATCGCCCCGAAGGCGACCAGGAACAGACCCCGCCGGAGCCGGGTCGTCACCCGCCGGCCATCCTTGCCACGGTCTGCGCCGGCACCTTGGAGAACACAACCCCGTCGCACACCGCATCCAATTGATCGAGGTTGTCGCGTAGACGTTCCACGTCGATGAGCCTGCCACCGTGGCCGACGATGGCCACGATGTGATCCGATCCCTGGACGAGCGCCGCCGTGAGCGGATCGGAGAGGATTCCGGGGATGTCGACGAGAACCACGTCGTAATCCTCGGCCATCCGGCCGATGACGTCGACGATGGAGAGCGCCTCACCCGGCTCCACCTGCCGAGTCCCTCGGGGCGCCAGTGCCACCGAACCTCCGAGTTCGACCACCCCGGACCGGCGGCCAACCGTGGCATCCAACACGTCGCTCAGTCCCGGCGCGCCGATCGCCTCCGGTGCGAGAGCTCTCGTGAGTTCCCGTGCATCGAAATCGCCGTCGACAACCAACACCCTTTCCCCGGCCTCCGACAACGCCGTCGCAAACCCGACCACGCTCGATGTCACCCCCGCCTGACGGTTGGCAGCGGTCACACCGACGATCGGCGCCTTGACCGATCTCGCAGCCCACTCTCGCACCGGCTCGACGATGAACCCGAAACTCGCGGGTGTCGGTCCGCGCGGATCAGACGGGAGGACGCCCAGAACCGGGGCGGCCAGCGCCAGCCCGGACTCGACCGGAGACTTGAAGGCACGCCGCCTCAAGGCCAACCAGTAGGCCACCGCCAACCCGGCGAGGCCGGCCACGAACGCGGCCGCCAGCAGCGTCCGGAGATCGGTGGCGCTGGACTGTTCCGACACCAGGGCCGGCGTCGCCAGCCGAACGCCCTGACCGAGCAGGCTGGCATCCACGGCCAGATTGTCCCTCCGCTCCGACATGGAGCCGACCCGATCGACGAGGCGGTCGAGGCGTCGCTGGAGGACGGCCTGATTCGGGGACTCGACGTCCAGATCGGAGATGACCCGTGCCGCATCGACGATGCTGTTGATCTGGGCGAGTTGCGCGGAAATCTCTTCGCTTCGCTCTTCGTCCGCACCAGGGAGGTCACGAGCGGCCTCGGCGATCAGAGGCAGCAACTCGGCGATCTCGGACCTGAGTCCCCCGAGCTTGGCGTTTTCGACGCCGATCTCGTCCTCGATCTGCGCTTGGATGGTGATGATCTCCTCTTCGAGGGTCGCCACCTCACGGTCGAGCGCCGCAATCGATGCCGCAAAGGCCTCCGATGTCTCGGACTCGAGGAACGTCTGGTACGCCGACACCATCGCATTGGCCCCGATCACCGCCCATTCGGGCGTCTCGGCCGAGAACCGAATGACCACCAGGGCACGGTCGCCCCCGCCGAGGATCTCCGCTTGTGTGAGAAAACCGATCGTGTCGTATCCGAAGTCCGGATCCACCTCGAGGGCGGCGTCGGCGGCGAGGCGGGCGATCTCGGCCGAACCGAGGATGTCGATCTGATCGGCCACATAGTCCACGTCGCTGACGTTCGACGATTGGAAGAGGACCGCATCGCGGGGGTTTTCGAGCAAGACCGAAGCCTCGGCGACATGCGAGGACTCGCTCGAGATCAAGACGAGCCCGAGAGCGGAAGCTCCGACGATGGCGGCGACCACGAGCGCGGGGAGCCAGTTCTGGCGGACGGCCCCTATCAGGGTCGGCTCGAGCAAGTGACTCTCGGTCATTCGATCTCCTGTTCGACGGGACCGGTGGCCCCGACAAGGTTCCTTGATTGTCGCAGCTCCCCGTATCCATACGAGCGCGCCAGCGGCAGCGTCAGCAGATCGGTGATCAATCGATCGCCGCCGTTCTGATCTCGCCGCCACGCATCGTCGGACCGCAGCGCCACCTCTCCCGTGGAGAATCTGGCGGGATTCCCCGACACGGTGTGTGAAGGCTGCAACTCGACCGAGGTCGAAGTCAAGGTGGGGTGAGGTTGGTCGAGACCTGCCAGGGCTCGGATTCGATCCACCGATCCGACCGGATCCGCCATCAGATCCTCGTACCGCACCCTCAGATAGCCGTCACCGGCGAGCCGGTTGGCGGCGAGGTTCCATACGGTCCAGAACGTGGCCGAGACCACGGGCGGGTGTTGACGCATGGAGATCTCATCGGACGAATCCAATTGACGCTTGAAACGCTTGCGGGAATGTGACACGGCTCTGGGGTCCCGGATCAGATGGACGACGGACACATCGACATCGGGCATGGCCGACAACAGCCTCGCCCACGTGGGTCTCTTGGACGAATCGACGATCACCTCGGCACCCGTCTCGGCCGCAAGAGCGTGGTACACGGGAGCGATCTTGGCAGCGATCTCCCCGACCTTGGCGCGATAACGGCTGCCAAAGACCGGCACCGTATCGGAGAATGCGTGCCTCGTGCGGAGGTATTCGAGATCGGCGAGCACGGTGACGGCGTCGCGACTCGGTTCCGGGACGCTCGACAGGACCCGGGACCACACAGGGCAGGCGGCCACCGGCTCACCACACCCACAGAGCCTGCGCTCCACGATGCCCCGCTCCCACAGATACCGGATCTCGCCACCCGAGAACGCCCCCGGGATGCCCCCGAGGATGTTGTCGAGGACCGTGCTACCGCTCCGGTCTGATCCAACGATCGCCAAGATCTTGGTCGTCATGGTCATTCCCCTCTCTCGCCTTCGATGAGCCGCAAGATCTCCTGATTGAGTGGATCCGGCCGGACGCCGGCCGCCGTCGCCTCCCGAATACGTGTCTCGACCGCGTCCCGCATGTAGCCGTGGAGGGCCTCCGGGATCGACCCCGGCGGTCGACCCCGACCGATGGCAGCGGCCGAGACCTCGTACAAGACCCGATCGAACCCGGCTGGCGCATATCCCGCCGTCTCCCAATCCAGGAGAACGGGAAGCCCGTTGGATGGTTGGCGAAGATTCCACGGCGTGAAATCCCCGTGGGCCGGTGTCCAATGGTCTGGAGTCGTCGGGTCTCTCGGCAACTGGGAGAGCGCGCAGGCGATCTCCTCGGTCATAAGCTCGAGATTCGGTGAGTCGACGATCCTGTGACGAGACAGTCGGAATGCCTCCACGATCGAGTAGGCCATGCCGCCCAGGACACCCGCCTTCAAGACCCTTGGCGCGTGGAAGGACCGGACATCGAACTGCTCGACCGCCTTCAGGGCCTCCACCTCCGTGGCCACCCCCTGGTTTCCTTCCTCCTCGAAACGCACGACACATCGAGGGACTCCGTCACCGATGACCATCAAGGTGAAACCCGGTCGGCCGGCTGCCCGCTGGGACACCGACACCGCATCCCAGGACCCGACCTCGGATCGCAAGATCCCGTCGAGCTCCACCCAGTCGTGCTCGCTCATGGGCGGCACCCAGGTGAAGGCCGGGCCGGGGAGAACACGAGGACCGAGAGCCCACACCAGCATCCAGGTGAGATCCCGGTATCGCTCGGCCCGCCGGGTAGAAGGGGCGTACGACGACATCCCGGCAAGCACGGCATCCCGGCCTCGAACGGGGATCCCCAGCCGGCTCGATCGTGTCGGGTATGGCTTGAGGCTGATCATGCGTCGACCAGCCTGTACCAGGGGCGCATCGCTCGCCTGAAGAGAAGCCACCGGCCGAGTCCCATCGCCGCCATGCCGGCCGGGCGGGCCGCACCCGCCCAGAAGAGCGAACCCGATCCGGCCACGGCGAACACGAGTGCGGTGACGACCATCGCCACGTTCGCGATGCCGTCGGTCCAGAACAGCGCCCGCTCCCGATCGGCTCCGACGAGTTCCAGGCGAAGCGGGAAGGAAGCACCGTTGAGTGCGTTGGCCAGAACGCTGATGATGATGAGACCGGACACCGTGTACGCGGCGGGTACCAAGTCTGCCAGCGGGTTCCCCTGCCAGTTCCAACCCACGACGGCCGCAAACACCAGTGTGAGCGGCCACAACACCAGGAGAAACCGGTTCGACACCGAGGCAGCGCGACGCTCGTCCCTTTGCTTCGCCGCCTCCATCGAGTCCGGACCGTACACCGACCGCAATCCCATGGAAACCACGACGATGGGTTGGGCGAGAGTGCGCGCCGCTTCGGCGAACCCGAGTGCCGCCTCGCCGGCGACGGCAGTGACGAGCCACGACACGAACAGGTTGACAGCTGTGGAGAACACACCTGCCGAACCCAACCATGCCCCGGATCGTGCGAGATTGCGGACGGCGATGGCGTCGACGAACGGCCCCTCGGCCGGAGACGGAGCGGTCGCACTGCGCACGGCGAGGATGAGGCCCACCGTCAGCGAGGCCACGTTGGCCACGGCCAGGGCACCGAATGCCGTCCAAGCAGGATCACCGGTGAGTCGGTCCAGCACGACGACACCGATCCCGGCCGCGACGGTCTGCACCGCCGAAACCCCTGCCGCGTGCCATGCGGCCCGATCGAGATGGAGCAGACGGCGCACGTGATCTTGAAGTGGCGAGGTCACGTACACAACGAAGCTCGTGACCGCCAACGGCCACACCACTTCCTGGTACTCGCCACCGAGCCAGACGATCGCGGCAGGGACCAAGACCACCAGCACTGCACAGACCGAGACTGCAGGCGCCAGGCGCCTGGCGACGAGGACGGCAGTGGCGCGTCGCGTGCCCAACCCGAGATCGAGGACATGTTTTTCGGCGGGGATGAATATGAGCTGCGTGGCGAGGGTGGTCGCCATCCCGAACGCCGAGAAGAACAGCGCGTAGACGCCGATGAGCTCGGGAGAGTCCGACCAGGCGGTGATGGCATAGAGACCGACGAGGAACGTGGCGAGCGATGCCAGGCCGGCGTCGACCAAGCCGCCAGGCAGCCGCGATTTCAGCATCTCCCCCGTCCCGGGGTCGGGATCCAGGCGTTGTCTACCAACTGAAGCCTCCGATGACGAACGTGGGGACATGACGACCCGCGTTCGCGCAGGCCGGGCGTCTTGCCCGCTCAGCGCACCATGCCGCGTTCCGAAGATTCTCCGATTGCGACACCCGGCAGGTTCTGCCCGCCCTTGGACACTCAGGCCGGCGACCTGTCACCATACCAATGGGCGCTGCCCGCACAACACCTCCCATTGATGCCCCACATCGAAGCGGTACGCTCTCTTCCCGGATGCTCGAGATCCTCCTCACAGCCGCCATCGCCGGAACCGTGTTCTGGCTCAGCGCCCGCGGACATGCACCGGGTCGGTTTGCTCACCTGTCAAAGGGGCTCGGGCGGGAGCACGTCGCCCTCACACTCATCATCCTCGCCTCTCACTCGCGGGTGGCACGTGCGGGGGCGGAGGACACCCTGTCCAACCCCTTCACGATCGAGGTCGTCCTCCGAGGGGTCTTCGTCCTCGCCGCAATCGCAATCCTGCTCCCGGCTGCCCGCAACACCATTCGGCTTGCTTCCACCATCCGTCGCTCCTGGTGGGGTATCGGCAGCCTCGTCGTGTACGCCGCCTCGGCCACCCTGTCGGTTCTCTATTCACCTGCGCTCCTGCAAACGGCCGGGAAGGCGCTCGAGTTCGCTTCGCTGGTGCTGCTCGTGTGGCATCTCGCATCACGCCGGGACGCCGCGGACGCCCTCGCCCGGACCCTGTATGCGGTCATCGCCATCGAACTCGCACTCCTGGCAGCTTCCGCCATCGGGTTCTTCGCCGCTCCCGGCCTCTTCGCCCCCGTACTCACCCGACCCGGATTCTTCTTCCAGGCGACCCTCGAAGGTCCCCTCGGTTCGGCCAACGACACGTCTTCGACCGGCGGCACGATGGTGGCGATTGCGGCCGCAGCCTGGCTGTCCAAGACCAAGGACAACCGGAGCTACATCTGGCCACTCATGGCGGCCGTGGGGTTGGTGGCCGTGGCACTCTCATCGGGCCGTCAGGGTGTTGCCATCATGGTGGCAGCGGTCGCTCTCGCCGTCTGGGCGACCAACCGGCAGGGGTTCTACCTGATGCTCGTTCCTGCGCTGACCGCGGCTGTTCTGTTCGCGGGCAGCGCCATCCTCGAGATCCTGCTTCGCGACCAGGTGGCAGGTTCCGTCCGTACCCTCACCGGTCGCACCAAGTTCTGGGAAGCCGCCATCGATGCGTTCGCCGCCCAACCACTCACCGGATACGGATTCGGGAGTTCGAGGTTTGCCGTACTTGCCAACATCGACTCGGATCGCTTCACGCATCTCCACAACGGGTACCTGGAGTCTCTGGTCGGGGTCGGGCTCCTCGGATTCATCCCCTTCATGGTGATGGTCGTGGTGGCCGCGGCGTGGGCGATCCGCTGCTTTCGGACGGGGCGACACGTCGCACTCGCCGTGATCGTCCCGGCTCTGCTCGCCCAGACGCTCATCGCTCAGGGAATCGGCGGCTGGCTCAACACGAATCTCGTGCTGTTCTCGCTGCTGGTGGCGCTCGCCGATGTACACCGAACGGCTCCGGGTTCGGGCCGGTTGCTCTACGAACGAGACGGGGCCACGTTCAGCCGCCGCTGAATCGCCCCTCGGAATCCTGGCCGGCGGCCTGCCAGCCGCCGGCGTCCACCGGGAGGCCGTCCCAGCGGAACATGTCCCCTGAGGTCAGGACGTAGCTGTTGGCCGAGAACTGGACTTCGGCCAGCCAGGCCCGATCATCATCGACACCCGTACTGCCACCCACGACCGCCACCGGTCCGCCCGCGGAGATCACCGTGTTGTCTGACACGGCCACCGATCTCAACACACCCTCGTCGACGCGCTCGTCTTGACGGATCACTATGCCCAGGGCGTTGGCCTCGACCATGTTCGACGCCACCGTCGTCGACGAGGACCCAAGGACGAGGATTCCAGGTTCGGGCGGCCTCCCAGGCGCGAATCCGTTTCCAACCACGGTGTTGTCGGCGATCATCGCAGCCCCGCTGATCTCGTGGTGAATGCCGGCGCCCAGGTTGGCGCGGACGAGGTTTCCCTCGATGAGGACGTCGTCCGAGCCTCTGTCGGTATGGATCCCGTGACCGAGGTTGCCCTCGACGACGTTGTCGCGGATGACCACATTGTCGGTCTCCAGCTTCATTCCGCCGCCTTCCCAGCCGAAACACCGGAAACCTGCGGTGCAATTGAACCGGATGATGTTCCGCTCGATCGTCACGTCCCGGGCGACACCGCCGATTCCGCCCTGGCCGTTCCTCTCGATCACGTTCCCCGCCACAACCATCCCCGTCTCCAACTTGACGCCCCAGCCGTGACTGTCACGGAGAACGTTGTTGGTGACGACCCAACCGAGACCCGCTGGGCCTATCCGACCGATCCGAGGATTGACCACGCCTTGCCGCCCCGGTGTTGCATACCGCTCCATCACGAGGCCGTCCACCGTGATCCCGTCGGCGTCACCCCAGAAGGCGTAGGGAAGTGAGCTGATCTCGACATCGCGTCCGGCAGGATCGTCACCGACGACCACCCTGGTGCCGTCGAGGTACCAGCGACCCGGCCCCAGCTCCGCCGCGCTCGTCACACGCAAGAGCGTGGTGTCGTCCATGAAAACCTGCTCCGGAAACACACAGGCGGGACGATCGTCGTCGCACCAGCCCCACTCCGGGCCCTGTTCGGGTTCGGTGGCGGGCTGAACGGGCGCCGGCGCGGCCCAGCCATCTCCTTCGGGCACGAACCCTTCGATGAGGACCGAGCCACGCAACACGGCACCCTCGTCTCCGAGAAACGTCATGCCCGCACGCACCTCGATCATGACTCCTCGATACAGGCCTTCCGAGAAACGAATGGTCGATCCGTCGGGCGCGTTCGCGACGATGGACACCAGGTCGTCCGAAGGTGTCACCACCATCGTCCCGGGCGGGTCGAGATTCGGATCGCGGTGATCGGGCGCCTCGGGCAAGGTCGACTCGGACGGCACCGGGATGTCGACCATCGAGATCGTCGTGGTGGCCGCAGGGACCGTGGTCGCCGGCCGGGGAATGCTGACCTCTGTGAGCTGCGGGGTACAGGCAGCGACAAGCCAAGCCGATGAGATGATCATGATCCGAGCCCGCACCGTCGAGACGTTACCCATGCCGGGACGCTGTTCAAGGGGGGCTGGAGAGGGTCTGACCTCATGCTACGTTGCCATCCGACCCGACCGCGATCACACATGACACGATTTCTCATCACAGGTGGCGAGCAACGCGGCAAGCGCAGTTTGGCCGCAGGAAACAAGCGCTGGTACCGCTACGGCAAAGCCCACCTCGTAGAGGTGGACACGGCCGTGAAGACCGCGAGCACTCGCCTCTCATACACCTCGCCTTCTGGAGTGACGGCTGCCGAGGACCCGGCCATCTTGTTCAAACAGGGGTACATCGATGGCGATCGGCTGCTGCTCACCACCCAGACCGAGGTGCTCGTGCTCTCGTATCCGAATCTGGAGCGCATCGGGTATGTGAGCCTTCCTTCGTTCAACGACGTCCATCACGTTCGCCCGACGCCGGATGGGACGCTCCTGGTGGTCAACACCGGCCTCGACCAACTGATCGAGGTCGGCCTCGATGGTGAACTCGTCCGGCGCTGGAGTGTCACCGGGAGCGATCCTTGGAACGGCAGGTTCGACCCGGATGAGGATTACCGCCTGCATGCGTCCACCAAGCCCTACGAAGCCCACCCCAATCACGTGTTTCACATCGGCGACGAGCCATGGGTGACCCGATTCGAGAAGCGCGACGCAGTATCCATGGTCGACCCCGGCCGCCGAATCGACATCGGTGCCGAACGCGTGCACGACGGAACGGTGGCAGGTGACCATGTGTACTTCACGACCGTCGATGGCCGGGTCGCCGTTGCGTGCACCGACACGCTCGAGGTCGTGGAAATGATCGACCTGAACACGATCGACGGCAACGACGCGATCCTCGGCTGGTGCCGCGGCATCCACATCGAGGGAGATCAGGCGTGGATCGGGTTCTCGCGGCTGCGCCCCACCGCCTTTCGTGAGAACGTGTCGTGGGTGCGAGAAGGCTTCAAGCGCAGTCTTGGAACGCACATCGCCAAGTACGACCTCGTCAACCGTCGCTTGCTCGACCGGTTCGACATCGAGGGTCAGACCCCGCTGAACGCGGTATTCAGCATCCTTCCCGCCTGACGGCCCTGCCATACAGCGACTCCAGCCTGGCGAGAGCGGCGCTTTCGGTGTGTTTCTCTACGTAGATCGTGCGTGCCAGGGCGCCGGCGCGATCCACCAACTGATCGTCGGTCAATGCTTGCAACGACCGAGACCATGCTTCGACTCGACCGGCGGCGGTGAGCCAACCCTCACCGAGTTGGCCGACGATCTCTTCAACGGATCCGATGCGGGAGCCAAGCACACCGAGGCCCGCGGCGAACGCTTCCAGCAACGTCATCGGCATGCCCTCATACCACTCCGAGGGGAACACCAAGGCCCTGGCGTTCAGCATCTCGGCTCGCATCGCATCGGCGTCGAGCCATCCGAGCAATTCCACTCCGGGGGTCGGGTTGTCACGAAGGTGTTGTTCGAGCGGCCCTGTCCCAGCGATTCGAAGCGTGAGTCCTTGCGGTCTGGCGTGTCGCCACGCTTCTACGAGCGTGGCCACACCCTTGGCCGCCGTCAGCCGCCCCACGAACAACACCACATCCGATGAGGAAGGCGGGGCCTCACGGGGTCCGGGGTCCCCGACGAAGTTGGGGATGACCTCGACCTGTGCCGGTTCGAACCCTGCGTCCAAAAACCTGCCCCGTGCAAAATCGGTCAATGCCACGAACCGCCACACGCCGTCACGCCACGTGCCTCGTCGCCTGTTGAACGAGATCGTCGCCGCCGATACGGCCGACGCCGGTCTGGAATCGCGGAAACACCCGTACCGAACCGCCGACCACGGCCCCCGACCGACGCAGATCTCGCACGGGCTCCCGGCTCTCGTCAGCTCACCGCCGGCACAGAACAGTCTGTAATTGTGCAGCGTCATCACCACCGGAACACCGACCCGAGCGGCGGCGGCGATCACCGAGGGCGAGGCCGCGAACCAGGTGTTGTGGACGTGGACCACATCGGGCCGGTGACGAGCGATCACATCGGCGACGTCGCGACCAGCCCGGGGATTCCAGGGAGCGAGGGCGAGATCGCGGACGGTCTCCAGAGCCGACTCGGCGTTGACCGCCTCCCACAACTCCACCTCGTGCCCGGACTCGGCGAGCAACCGCCGCTCGTTGTCGGCGACGGCGTCCTCGCCGCCGCGCTGGCGGTACCGGGTGTGTATCTGGAGAACTCGCATGGCCACCCGTGACTAGTCCGAGCGGGAGCAAGAGAAATATGGGCCCTCCGACTCCCCGTCGCGTCTTGCGCGCTACGACCACGCAGCGTAGCCTGCGGTGCAGACATTCAAGAGCTATCAACCCTAGGGGCAACGGGTGGGCACATCACATTCGGCCGATTCGGCCATGCTTTCTCACGCGGCACGAGCGGCAACAATCGTCTCAGACCAGGGCGAAGACGTCGCTTCCGACGTCAATGTCGTGGTCGATCTCCGGGTGCGACACCCCGAATCGACCACGAACGCTCCCACGTCGCCGACCACTCATCGTGACAATGTGGTGGTGATTCCGGGGTTGGCGGGTGGCCGGCTGGGACGAGCCACCCGACTCCAGAAAGCCACCAAACGC
>JAOUGY010000314.1 GCA_029865445.1 Acidimicrobiia bacterium
ATATCGGGGCCTGTACATCGGCGAAGGCCAGCTCGACATCCTCAACCCGTTCCAGCTGATCGCGGCCGCCCGATTCGTGTCCAGTGAGATACACCTCGGAACCGCGACGACCAACATCGTTTTCCGTGACCCCACCCTCCTCGCCGGGGAGGCCGGTACCGCCAACCAGATGATCGGTGGTCGGTTCGTGCTCGGCATCGCCACCGGCGACTCGGCCGCCTACCAACTCGGCCGCAACATCACCAAGATCGCCGAGATGGAAGAGGCGACGAAGATCATCCGCTCCCTCCTGAGAGGTGAGAGCCTCGACACACCATCGGGGCCGGTGCCGCTCCGGTTCCCCGTGGGCGACACCATCCCTCCCGTCTACTTCGCCGTCGAAGGCCCGAAGGGCCAGCGGTCCGCCGGCAGGGTCGCCGACGGGGTCATCATGGGCACCGGGTTCGATCTCGACCTGATCGAAGTCGTCCGGTCGCGAGTCGCCGAAGGCGCCAAGGAGGTGGGCAGGGACCCCGCCGAAGTCGACCTGATGGCTGCCGGGATCATCTACGTCTCGGACGATGGCGATGACGCTCGCACCCGGGCACGGCGCCGGCTCGCCAACCGGGCGCACCACAACTTCCGCCTCACGCTCGACTCGGTGCCGGAGGGCGAACGTCCCGGTGTTCAGCGATTCATGGACAACTTCGACATCAGCCGGCCACTCGAAGACCGGGTCCCGCCCGAGTTCGTCTCCGACTACCTGGTCCAACGGTTCTCGATCGCCGGCACCCCGGCGGAATGCATCGAGCAAATCCAGAAGCTGGCATCGATCGGGATCACCAACTTCCTGCTGACACCGCCCGAGTATGCCTGGGAAGAGGTCGCCCAGCGGTGGGCGGACGACGTGATGCCGCACGTGGGGTGAGGCCCGAGTCGCACTACCCCTGCCGCCCGAAAAGGTCGAAAACCGCGACCTCCGTGTTGTCTGTGCCCGCACCGCCAGCAGATGATCACAACCGCCGTACAGTCGGCGCGTGCGGAAACGATAGCCCGTGCCTTGGCCAGCCCTTGTGCCGAGCCGTGGCCGGTGCCCGGTCACGGTCTCTCACACACGAGTGCGCCAACGCCTTCGAGCTGTCGGAGTGGCGGAGGGAGGTGCCCGGGTCGCCGACGTGCCTGGCACCGATCGGTCGAGCCCACTCCAACGGAGGGCGGCGAAGGAGACCGACCTCAGCCGATCAGTGGAAGCCGCGGATCGGGATGATCGAGTCCCCGACCCGAGGCGGCCCTGATCCATGTCAGATCGTCGGCCAAGTCGGCGGGCCGACCCGCGACCGTTCGCCGGGCCAACAGCTCGTCGAGGAGTTGGGCGGTGAGCGCGATCCCCTCCGGCGTGGCTGCCGGTTCGACACCCATTGCGTCGGTGAGGTCGAGCCCATGCACAACCGCCTCCACCACTCGTGTCGGGACGAACTCATCGAGGCGCATCAAGGCGTAGTACCCGGAGCCGATGGTGTCCGGTGCCGTTGCCCGAGACTCCTCGACGGTCTTGCCGAACGTCTCGGCGAGAACGCCGGGCATGTCCGTGGGTGCCTTGCCCTCCACCATCGTGTAGGCGTAGTCATAAACCACCGGCGCCACCTCGATCCGCGGGAAGATGAAGAAGCTGACCCGGTCCCGTCCGGGCTGTCCGCCCGGCGATGGATCGGCGATCAGCATGCGGGTCAGACCGATGGATATGTCGAAGTGGCCGGCGAGCTCGAAGATGGTCCAATGCGGGAGGGATGGATCGAGCGGCTCGAGCCGGGTCGGGGCCGACCAGTCCTCCGCCGTCAACCTACCGAAGCCCTCCAGGACGCGGTTCAGCTCCGCCTCGAGGATGTCGACGGTCTGCTCGTATCCCATCACAGGCAACCTCCACGTATGCCGCTCCAAAGCGTACGTGTCGAGCGCGCCCCGCGTCGCACGAAACGGCTCGAAACATGACCGACGCGCTTTCGTTCCTTGTCGATCAGAAGATCACCACGTTGGTGGACCGTTACGACATCGTCGAGCGTCGAGACGACGGAACCGAAGTCCGGCAACTCGGGCTCGCCCAACCGAATTGGATGTCGGTCAGAGTGAACGTCACCTTTCGCGCCGGCGAATCCAATAGCACCCGCTTTCTCGTTCGAGGCAAATCAGGGTTTCGAGGTGCGTGCCGAGCACTGCGTGTTCGACCAGGCCCGCAACCCGATCGGATGGCTCGAGAAGGACCTGATGTCGAATTGCCGCCGACACCGGACGCCGCTCCGGAGTCGTTGACAGTATCGACGATTCAACGGTCAGGTGCTCTCGTGGAGGCGGCGTTGCCGAACGACCGGCCAGCCTCGGTCATCTCGGCCGACCAGGCGGATGCCGCCGGTCCCGCCCACCCGGGCGGCCCGTTCGCAGCGTCGTAAAACACGTTGATCGCAGAGTCCCTCGTCTTCCTGAAACCACCCACCACGAACGTCCGGTTGTGCAGCGGTTCATGGACAACTTCGACATCAGCCCGCCGCTCGAAGACCGGGTCCCGCCCGCAGTCGTTCTCCGACCACCTGGTCCAACGGCTCTCGATCGCTGGCACCCCCACGGAATGCATCGAGCAAGTCAGAAGGCTGGCATCGATCGGAATCACCAGCGTCCTGCTGACACCACCCGACTATGCCTGGGAAGAAGTCGCCCAGCGGTGGGCTGACGACGCGATGCCCCACGTGGGGTGAGCCTCCAAGACTGCCCACGCGATGGTCGAACGCCGGCGGCCGAATACGGCGAGTGACGGCGCGGCCTGGCGTACCTTCACGCGGGCGCGATCACCGAGGCGCTCCTGCGGGAACCGGAGGCAAGACCAGTGTCACCCCTTCACATAGGACAGCTTCTCCGCCACCAGCCCGCCACGGACCCGGAACAGGTCGACGCCTCGCACGTATCCCCGATCAGACCACGAATACCGCCAGCGGGTCACGACCCGGTCGCCGGTCTCGAGTTCCTCTTCGATGGAGAATGTGGCGGTTGGGTTCGACTCGAAGAACCTCTCCCAGAACCTCACAACGTCCGCACGGCCTTCAAAACGTTCACCGTCCGGCGCTCCCGTCGACTCAAACACGGCGTCCTCGGTCACCAGCGCGGCAACCGCGGCAGGGTCATGAAGCTCGACCGCTTGATTGAAAGCCCGCACCACCTCGAGCGGTGTCATCCGTCAGCGGTCCAGCGAGGGTTCCGCCCGAACATCACGAGCATCCGGTCGACGCCGCCGGCCGGGAGGTCCGCCGGTCGATCGCCTATCACCCCCGCCGCCCGGTACGCCGCCTCATGAGATTCGAACCATGTTGTGCACTCGTCCACCAGATCCGGAGGAACCGCGTATTCCACGCCGATGGCCGACGCCAGATCCCAGGAGTGGACCAGGTGATCTGCAAAGAGCTGTTCGAGATAGAACTGTGCCGGAACATCACCGAACGACAGATGCACGACTCGGTCCAGGTCGGCGCCATCTGCTGCACCGGTCGCGGCGGACGCCGCGGACCGGGTTGCCGCTATCGGATCGGCGCCGAGGACATCGCCGTCGAATCGGTCGCCGACTTCGGCGATGGTCGCGCCGTCGAGCAACGGCACCGTCCACAACTCCTCGCCAACGACATGGTTGACGAGATCGTGAACAGTCCAGCCCTCACACGGCGTGCCCACCTGCCACGAGTCGTCGCCGACCTGCGAGACAAACCCGACGAACACCTCCACCGACCGCCTGTGCAAATCGCGAACATCGGTCACGTCAGCCTCCGAACTCTCACACGAACCGAGCAGGCGCTACGGTCTCGATCCCATCATCGTCCTCCCGATTGGGCAACGGCGCCCCAAAACCGCCGGTTCTTGCGGAGTGGTGGCGCCGCGCTGCCCTCGGCACCGGACGGGGCTGCTCCGTAGTGTGGGGGCCCCATGATTGACGGAGCACGCCTCGTACGCCGCACCTATCTAACCCTGACGTTGCTTTCCACCTTCTCGGCGTCGCTGATCTGGGGGATCAACACACTGTTCCTGCTCGACGCGGGCCTTTCGATAAGCGAGGCATTCGTCGTCAACGCCTTCTTCACCGTCGGCCAAGTGGTATTCGAAGTGCCCACCGGCGTCGTGGCAGACATGTGGGGGCGGCGCGCGAGCTACCTGTTGGGATCGGCCACGCTGCTCGCCTCCACGCTCCTCTATCTGCTCATGTGGGACATACGGGCCCCGCTCTGGGGATGGGCGATCGCCTCGATGGTGATCGGACTCGGGTTCACGTTCTTCTCCGGCGCGGTCGAGGCGTGGCTAGTCGACGCTCTCGCTGCCAACGGTTACGACGACGAGATGGACCCCGTGTTCGCCTGCGGCCAGGTTATTGGGGGCATCTCGATGCTGACCGGTGCCGTC
>JAOUGY010000315.1 GCA_029865445.1 Acidimicrobiia bacterium
ATGAGTTCAGTTGTCGAGATGCCTGTCGGCTCCCGGCGCCGGCGGTTAACGAGAACCCGAGATTTGGCGCGCGGTGAGCGCGATCCGTGGCGTGACTGGCGGAACGTGGAGGGGCATTGGGGGGGGGTCAACCGATGGACTTGGCGAATGCTCGGACGAGTTTGGACGCCCATGCGTGGTGGCTGGAGGTGGCCGAAACGGCGTACGACCAGACCGAAGTGGAACCCGTCCAGGCGAATTGCTTCTTCGCAAAGAGTTCCTCATCGGAGTACGACTCGATGGCCGAGCGCACGTCTGCCGCCGAGGACCCGAACCGGGCGGAGATCTCGTCCCAGCCGTCGTGGCGGTGCTGTTCCCAGAGCGCATGATTGAGGTCCGGCGTCTGCGCCCAGGTGTATCCGGGAGCGGGAAGCTCGCTGCGTCCCCCGCCGCGTCCGGCCGTGTGCCGCCGCAGAAGCATGCGGTGCCAGCCGTCGAGATGAGCGAGAAGGTCCTTCACGGACCATTCGTCGCAGGCGCCGGGAACGGTGCGATGGGAGGTGGGGATGGCCTCGAGGGCCTCCACGAGGTTGTCCATTCGGTGGCGGCCGCCGTGAGCAGATCGCTCTTCATCGCGGGTCGAGCCATGTCTCGACTGCGGCGGCCGCGATGGCCCGCCACCAAGGCCCTCCGCCCCGACCCTCCTCAACCCTGGGTGACGGGGATCAGTACCGGAGGTACTCGGCGCCGGCGGTCTTGAGGCGCTCCGTGTGGTTCAGGTCTTGATGGATTTCGGCGCGGCGCAAGGCGGCAGCCTCGAGGGCCAGCTCGACATCCTGGAGGAGGTGTCCCACCCGTTCGGCCAGTTCGGGAGAGGGTGTACCTTCGAGCTTCGAACCGAGGTCGGTGACGGCCTCATCGACTTCCTCGCCGTCGATGATTCGGGCCGTTTCCTCCAGGAGTCGCTCCAGCAGGTCGGCGGCCTCCTCCCAGGTCACAGTGGATCCACTCCGCCGCTGATCGTTGCCCAAGCATCCCGCAGATCGGCGAAGATGTCGCGAACCGCACGGGTGGGTTCGATCGACTTCTCCACGTTGGCCTGGACCAGTTGGCGGTGGCAGAACTCATACAGCGACGCGAGGCTGATGGCCACCGGCCCGACGGACATGTCCAGGGTTTGCAGCAGCTCACTGATGATGGCTTGCGCTCTGGTCAGCTCGCTGTGGGCGGTGGCCAGATCGGGTCGCTGGGTCGACAGTGCCGCCTCCACCTTGTCGATCGATGCGATGACCCCGTCGTAGAGCATCACGATGAGACGCCCCGGGGACGCGGTGTCGATCGAGCTCTGGCGATAGGTCTCGAGGGCGGCGTTCATGTCTCCTCCATCATTGGGGGCGTGGGAGGCTCTGCAGCCCCGAGGCCAGCTGGCCCGCGAGTGATTGCATTCGTCCCATTGCAGATTCGAGTGCTGTGAACTGGCGCCGGAGAGCCGCCTCACGTCGTTCCAGACGCTCCTCGAGCTGATCCATCCGGTCTTCGGCGAGCTTGATTTGGGCGTCCCAGCGGTCGGTGGCCCGGTCGATGAGGCCGCCGGAGCCGATGACCGAGTCGATGAATTCGTCGAAGGTGGCGGCGAGGCCAGACCGCACCGTGGCAGTTCCCAGATCCAGGGATCCGCCGCCGGCGGTGACCTGGCCGGGTGTCGCCGTGATGGCGAGGATCAAACCATCGAGGGTTCCCGTGCCCGAAAGGGAGCGTCCTGTACCCGAGGCGGCAATCCCACCGATGGTGCCTGCGACGTCGGTTCCCGAATGGGTCCCGGAGAGCCCGAACGGGTCACCGGTCACCGTGAAGTTGCCGGATGTGCCGTAGCGGCTGTCGGCGAGGGTGATGGTTCCGCCGTCGACGGTGGCCGTGAGGGCCGTGATCCCGGCGTTGGAGAGGGCGGTGTTGATCGCCTGGACGGTGGTCGAGATGTCCGACCCGGCGGTGATGTTGACTGTTGCGGTCTTGGAGCCGCTGACGATGTCGAAACTGGCGTCGGCTACGGGGGCCGAGTATGCCCCTCCTGTGATGGACGCCCGTGAGGCGGCCTGCGTCAACACGACGGCGTGGGTGCCATCGAGATCGGACGAGGATGCCCGGGTGACGGACACGCGGGAGTCGGAGGTCTCGAAATTCCTCGAGAACAGCTGCATCACGCCATCGAAGTCGGCTTCGAGGGCTTCGCGAAGCTTGGTCGAGTCGAGTTCGACCGCGCCGTCTCGCGTGAGCGAGATCCCTACCGAGGATGCGGTTCGGTACGTGCCGGAGAGTCCCGCCACTACACCGGAGATGGCACTACGGAGCGAGAGCTTCAACCCTCGGGCAGTCGAGTCCGCCGACAACGGCCCGGCGTTTGCGCCTCCCTCCGAGGCCGTGCGTGTCTTCGAGCTGATCGTGGACAGCGCCGAGTTGAGTTCGGTGACGAACTCTTCGATCTTGGTGGCGGCGGTGTCGACGTCGGTGTTCACCGCGACCGTCACCGGCGAGGTGGTCGTGGCAGTGAGCGTGAGCGTGACACCTTCGATCAAATCGTCCACGACGTTCGAGGAGCGCTCGACCGTGATTGCACCGGCCCCGGACCCGAGGGTCAGCTGGGCATCGAGACCTTCTTCGACGGTGCCGAACGTCCCCATCGTGCCTAGGCCGTTCGTGACGGTGAACTGCGATGCATCACCGGTCTCCTCGGAGGTGAGCATGAGTTTGACGCTTCCGGTGTCCACGGTGACGACGGCCGCGTTGACGCCGGCGTCGAGTCCGTTGATCTGAGAGGCGAGGTCGGCGAGGCTCGTCGAGGCATCGGTGACGATGTCGTGCTGAGTACCACCGATGGTGATTGAGAACGTGCCGGCGCCCACGAGGTCGGAAGATGCAGTGAGGTTGGTGCCCGACGCCATCTGGTGAGCGGTTGCGAGGCGAGAAATCTGGAATGACACCGTCTGGTCGGCAGGGCTTCCGGTGATGGAGACACCGAGCGCTGACTCGTTGGAGGACGTCGCCTTTGCGAAGCTCTTCCAGTCCGAGCCCTCGTCGATTGCCTTCAGCTTGTCGCGGAGCGCCGAGAGGCGGGTAGAGATCTGAGACCAGGCATCGTTGCGCTGCTGGAAGGTGGTCTTGCGCTGCTGGACCTGGCCGAGCGGGATCCGCTCGATCTGCATGAGTTGTGACACGATGGAGTTGGTGTCCAGCCCGGAGGCGATGCCTCCTATGTTGAAGAGCGGGCTTGCCATCGTCTACCTCGTGCGTCGATTTCGTGGGTGGTGGCCCCGAAGGTCGGGGCCACCACCGTTGTTGTTCCCGTCGGCCTTTACCTGAGGAGGGAAAGGACGTTTTGGGGGAGGGTGTTGGCCTGGGCGAGCATGGAGACGCCTGCCTGGCCGAGGATCTGATGGCGGGTGAAGTTCGCCATCTCCATGGCCATGTCGGTGTCGCGAATCCGGGATTCGGACGCCGTCAGGTTCTCGAGTGCAACGCTCAGGTTGTTGACCGTGTGCTCCAACCGGTTCTGGGTGGCACCCAACTGCGACCGGGTCGACGACACCGATGCGATGGCGGCGTCCAACGCCGAGATCGCGTCCGTGGCCGCCGAGGTCAGGTCGATCGCCGACAGGTCGGCACCGAACACCGAGCTCGAGCTCAGCGAGTAATCGGCCGACACACTCAGCGAGTCGCCGCTTCCGGCACCTGCACCCACGTGGAACGTGAGGTTCGTCGACGTGAAGTCGGTGAACACCTGGCGTCCGGCGAAGGTGGTGCGGGATCCGATGGCGTCGAGCTCTGCGAGGAGTTCGTCGACTTCGGCCTGCTGTGCCACGCCGTCGGTGGTGGCGGTGTTGGCTGCGTCTACGGAGAGTTCACGCATCCGCTGGAGGATGCTGTGGACCTCGTTGAGGGCGCCTTCTGCGGTCTGGACGAAGCTGATGCCGTCCTGTGCGTTCTTGATGGCGCCTTGGGTGCCTTTGATCTCGGCGCGGAGGGATTCCGACTTGACGAGACCGGCTGCGTCGTCAGCGGCCCGGTTGATGCGGAAGCCGGAGGAGAGTTTCTCCAGGGACTTGCCCATCTGGACGCTGGTGAACGAGAGGTTGCGGTACGAGTTGAGTGCCGCAACGTTGTTGTTGATCCGCAATGACATGTGTCAACCTCCTTGTTGACTGCGGGTTGTCAGGTGACTTCCGTGTCGCCTCTTGTGGTGGTCCTGTCGGCGCTCACCACTTGCGGATAAGGAGTCGCCCAGTTCCCAGTCTCCAGTCGCCAGTCTCCAGTCTCCAGTTCCGGAGTCGGGGTGGGGGAGACGCGCACAGCGCATCGCGCATCGCTGTCCTGTCTGACCTGATGACTCGCTGACTCGATGACTCGATGACCTGAGGACCGCCCCGAGCGGAG
>JAOUGY010000316.1 GCA_029865445.1 Acidimicrobiia bacterium
CAGGTGCCTCCGCTCCAGGTGCCTCCGCTCCAGGTGCCTCCGGACCAGGTGCCTCCGGACCAGGTGCCTCCGGACCAGGTGCCTCCGCTCCAGGTGCCTCCGCTCCAGGTGCCTCCGGTCACGTCGATCTCACCCGTGAGCGCTTCTCCGTCCTTGTACACGTGGTACGAGCCCCTCGCCTCCTCGAGTGAGCCGGAACCGTCCGACTGATCCCAAACCTGCGAGGCGGCAGGCGTGGGCGCCTTCAACGTGGCGGCAAGGTTCAGGGCACGGGCGTCGTGGCACTTCTTGCCCGGCAGGTCGGACGCCTCTCCCACGAGAAGGTCCTTGACCTGGTCGGGAGTGAGATTCGGGCGCTGGTCCAGCAGAAGCGCCGCCGCCCCGGCCACAACCGCTGCCGACTGCGAGGTTCCGGTACCCCGGAAGAAGCGCGTCCCATCCGCAGCGTTGGGGAAGTGGGCGTCGATGAACGAATTGGGGACTCGAAGGCTCGAGATCGAACGCCCCGGCGCCACCAGGTCGACCGCACGGAGGGACGTCCCGCAGTTGGAGAATCCGAGGATCTCGTCGTCGCCGACACCGGGCGTGCCGTGCGGGTCGGTGGCTCCGACGCTGATCACGAACGGGTCGAACGCCGGATTGCGGAGGGCCGATGTCTGATCGTCGTTCCCGGCTGCCACGACCACGACGATTCCTGCGTGCCACGCCGACTCCGCGGCATGGGCGAGAGGATCGATCCGGTAGTCCTGGGTTCCGTCTGTACCGAAAGCGAGAGTGAGGATGTCGATCGGAGCTTCGGGGTCGTCCTTGTGTTCCACCACCCACTGGATGCCGGCGATGACCTGGGACACGTCGGCCGTTCCGGTGGCATCTGCCACCTTCACGTTGACGATGTGGGCATCGGGTGCCACGCCGGCGAAGTTGCTGCGAATCCAAGAGGCGCTCGGCCGGGAGGGTCGCCCGGGATCCGATCCGGCGATGATGCCGGCGAGATGGGTGCCGTGGCCGTACATGTCCAGGATGGCGAGGTTCGGCAACCCGCCATCGAATGACAGGTCTGGGCCGTTCAGAATCTTCCCGGGGGCGTCGAGTCCCCCGACCGGGCTCACGCCCGAATCGATGAGAGCCACCCCGATGCCGCTGCCGGTGATACCGCGCCGCCAGAAGCGGTCGGCGTCGAGAACCCGGCCGGTGAGCACGCCGATGGGAACGACGTCGTTCGAGTTGTGTGAGGTCGAGGAAAGCGACACGGCTGCATCGGGTGTCACCGAGACGACCCCGGTGATTCCTTCCACTCCCACGTCGTCTGGGACTACGGCGGAGAAGCCGTCGATGATCGGAAGGTCGCGGACGACCCGCCCTCCCAGCGCTTCGATGGATCGTTTGACGGCGTCGACGCGCTGGGGCGACGCCTGGACGATGAGTTGGGTCTCAGCAGGCTGTGCACCGGCAGGAAGCGCGGCACCCAGTAGTGCCAGCACCGATCCCGCGGCGATCAGACGTCGAAGACTTCCTCGCTTCTTTCCCCCGGTCACGTGATCGGCACCTCACAGATACGAGCTTCTCGCTCTGCATCGGCGTCTCGAGGGTCAAAACTTGAATCGAGGCCCGATCAGCGGCCGAGGCGGGCCCGCCGGTCCGCCAGCAGCTCGGCGGCTCGCTCCAGTGTGATGGAGTCCGGTGAATCACCCTTGCGAAGGGAGGCGTTCACGTCGCCATCGGTCACGTACGGTCCGTATCGTCCGGAACGCACGGTCACCGGCTTCTTCGAAACCGGATCGTCCCCCAACTCCTTGAGTGGCCCGGACGGCTTGGCCTGCCCGCGGCGTCGCGGCGGCTGGGCAAGCAGCTCCAGCGCCTCGGCCCGGGTGACCGTGAACAATTGATCCTCGCTCTCGAGGCTGCGGGAATCATCGCCTCGTTTGATGTACGGCCCGTACTTCCCGTTGAACGCCCTGATCTCGATCCCGTCGTCATCGGCGCCCACCAAACGAGGGAGCGACAGCAATTCGAGGGCGGTGTCCAGTCCGAGCTCGTCGATCTCCATCCCTTTGAGCAGGCTGGCTCGCTTCGGTTTGGTCTTCGAACCCTCCTCTTGTTCTCCGAGCTGGACGTAGGGTCCAAACCGACCCGTTCGCGCCAGCACGACCAGACCGGATTCTGGATCGGTGCCCAAGATCTTGTCGCCCTTCGACTGATCGTCGATGAGCTGTGTTGCCTTCTCGACCGTCAGCTCGTCGGGGGGGAGGTCATCGGGGATGGAGCCGCGGTCTTCTCCTCGCTCGAGGAAAGGGCCGAACTTGCCAACCCGGGCAACGATGAGGCGATCCTGGTCGTCGGCGCCAATGGGAATGGAGTTGATCTCGCGAGCATCGATTTCTTCGAGGTTGCGGGCGATCGTCTCGCGCAGCCCGTCGTCGCCGAGGTAGAACCTGGTCAGCCACGGCGTGCGTTCCTCGGTGCCGTCGGCGATGCGGTCGAGGTCGTCCTCCATTCGTGCGGTGAACGCGTAATCGACGAGTTCGGGAAAGTGGTGCTCGAGCAAGGTGACGACGCTGAAAGCCACAAATGAGGGAACGAGCGCTCCCGACTTCTTCCACACGTACTGGCGATCGAGGATCACCTGGATGATCGAGGCAAACGTGGAAGGGCGGCCAACTCCCAGTTCCTCGAGGCGTTGCACGAGGGAGGCCTCAGTGTACCGGCGCGGGGGTTTGGTCTCATGGCCGGCCGCCGCCAGCTCCAGGACGTCGAGTTGGTCGCCGGCATCGAGTGGCGGCAGGCGGCTTTCGGTGTCATCGGTTTCCGCATCCGGGTCGTCGACCGACTCGACGTAGACCTTGAGAAAGCCAGGAAAGTGGATCACCCGCCCCGATGCCCCGAACTCGGCGTCACGACCATCGGAGGCGGTGGCGCCGAATCGGACCGACAGAGATTCGCCGCGAGCATCGGGCATCTGTGAGGCGAGTGTCCGTTTCCAGATGAGGTCGTAGAGCCGTGCCTCGTCGGGGGAGTCGACGTCGCGCTCGACCTGGGCCGGCGTGGCCCATGTCTCCCCGGCCGGCCGGATGGCCTCGTGCGCTTCCTGGGCGTTCTTCGCCTTGCTGGCGTACACCCGGGGAGAATCGGGGACGTAGTCGTCGCCGTACAGTCTCTGGATCTCGGATCGGGCGGTGACCACCGCGGCCTCGGCCAGCGACGTCGAGTCCGTCCTCATGTAGGTGATGTGACCGTTCTCGTAGAGACGCTGCGCCACCTGCATCGTCCGGGCGGACGAGAACCGCAGTTTCCTCCCCGCCTCCTGTTGCAGAGTCGACGTCCGAAACGGCGCGTACGGTTTGCGCGTGTAGGGCCGTTTGTCGGTGGAGCGGACCGTGAACTCGGTCCCGTCGAGCGCTGCCACGAGACCTCTTGCCTGTTCTTCGTCGAGAGCCAGGACACCGGAGGAGTCGAGGGTGCCGTCGGCGGAGTAGTCCTTGCCGGATGCCACCTTGACTCCGTCGACTGCGACGAGTGACCCGGCGAAGGTCCCCCCGTCCGTGCCGAACGTGCCGGCGATGTCCCAATAGGACGCGGACCGAAACGCCATCCGCTCGCGTTCGCGCTCGACGACGATCCGGACGGCCACCGACTGCACCCGACCGGCCGAGAGCCGCGGTCGGACCTTCATCCACAACACTCGCGACACGTCGTAGCCGACCAGGCGGTCGAGCACCCGACGCGTCTCCTGGGCGTCGACGAGGCGCTCGTCGATCTCGCGCGGGTGGTCGAACGCATCCCGGATGGCCTGCTCGGTGATCTCGTGGAACACCATGCGCTTGACCGGGACCTTCGGCTTGAGCACCTCCAGAAGGTGCCAGGCGATGGCTTCCCCCTCCCGGTCTTCGTCGGTGGCGAGGAACAGCTCGTCGGCATCGGCGAGGAGCTCTTTCAGTTTCTTGATCTGTGGTCTCGATCTTGCGGATACGACGTAGACGGGTTCGAAACCGTCGTCCACGTTCACGGCGAGGTAGGCCCAGGGTTCCTTCTTGTATCGCTCCGGGAGTTCCTTGGCACCACCGGGGAGATCTCGGACGTGTCCCATCGACGCTTCGACCTTCACATCGGGGTCCACGGCGCGCAAGAACCGGCCGATCGACTTGGCCTTGGTAGGGGACTCGACGATGACGAGTGGTCCGGACACGGAGGGGCAAGCTACGAAGACACGGCGGCAGTGTCAAGGGACGCAGTGTTCTCATTCAGTCAAATCGGGCACAATGAGCGGGTGTCGGAGACCGATCAACGCCACCAGGAGGCGGTCCGCGAGGCCCTGGCCATCCTCGATCAGCTGGACGACGAGGAGCTGGCCCAGCGTTGTATGACCGTCCTCCACGATCGGTCTGAAGGC
>JAOUGY010000317.1 GCA_029865445.1 Acidimicrobiia bacterium
GGTGGTGACCCGGGTGGAGGACATCGCGTACCTCGCCAACCAGGGCACGATCACGTTCCACATGTGGCTGTCCACTGCCGTCGAGGCGCACAACCCCGACTGGATGGTCATGGACCTGGATCCTTCACCCGGGGACGCCGCCGGGGCTCGGGCCGCTACGTGGATCACGAAGGGAATCCTCGACGATTTCGAGATCTCCGGGTTTCCGGTCGCCACGGGGTCGTCCGGATTCCACATCTGGATACCGCTCGCGTCGGGTCAGACATGGGCCGATGTCGGCGTCGTGGCGCGAGGCGTCGCCGGGCTCGCCGCGGTCCGCCATCCCGACGTGGTGACGGTCGAATTCCTGAAGAAGAACCGCCGGGGGAGGGTTTTCGCCGACTGGCTCCGTAACCACCCGGGTGCCACGACGGTGGTTCCCTACTCGCTTCGTCCTCGGCCGGAGGCGTCCATCGCCATGCCGCTCGCCTGGGATGAACTCGACTCGACCGAGCCGGGAACGTGGCGCCTGGGGATGGAACACCGGCGCATCGACCTCGGATCCCACCTTCCCGTCACATTGCCGGCGGCTCGAGTCGAAGAGATGGCCCGCCGGGAGGGCGTCGACCTCGACGCCGAGTTCGACCGTTTCGGCAGGTCGAGGTAGCCGGTCGCCAAGTCGCCGATTACCGTTTTCTGGGAGATGGCGGCAGTGACGATCCCGATCCTCCCCAGTTCCGACTTCGATGCGACCAGTGACTTCTATCGTGTCCTCGGCTTCACGGAGATACGCCGCTGGTCGGGGGAGTACCTGATCCTGTCCCACCCCGTCGGGATCGAACTCCATTTCTGGGATCGGCCCGGCCTCGATCCGGTCGTCAACGACGCATCGTGCTACATCCGTTTTGACTCCGAGGACATGGCCCGCGCCTTGGCGGAGCGGTGGGGACGGGTGGCGCCGGAGCACGTGAGGCCGCCCCAGCCCACCGACTACGGGCTCGTGGAGTTCGTCGTACTCGACACAGATCGAAACCTGCTCAGGTTGGGCGGTTTCGTCGACGGTTGAAACCGGCGGTGAGGACCCGACCCAGATCCGCCGGGTCGACGACCACGTGATGCGGAGCGGCTTCATCCAATTCGTTTGCCGTACCGTATCCCCAGGTCACCCCCACGGTCCAGGTGCCGTGAGCCCGCCCCGCGACCACGTCATGGTGCCGATCGCCGACCATCGTCGTGGCGTGCCCCTCGGTGTTCATCGACGCCATCGCCCGGCCCAGTGTCACCACCTTGGTCTCGTTGCTCTGGAGATCGGGACCCTCGACGATCTCGAACATCGACAGGAGCCCCGTCGTTTCGATGATGGGAAGGGCGGTCGGTCTCGGTTTCGATGTCACTACTCCGAGTCGGGCGTGGCCGGTGAGGGAGGCCAGCAACTCGTAGATGCCCGGGTACACCGTGGTATCGCGGACCGATCGAGCCGAGTAGCTGCGCCTGTAGGCGTCGAGGACCGAATCGAACAGCGCGGGGTCCCGGCCGTGAGCAGCGAGATGCTCCGGGATCGTCTCATACAACGGGGGCCCGATGAAGCGGGAGGCCTCCGTCTGGGGAAGGGCATCGAGTCCGATCGATGCCAGCGCATCGTTGAGCGCAGCCATGATCGGAGGTCCGGAATCCACGAGGGTACCGTCGAGGTCGAAGAGGATCGTGTTCATGCGAGCCAGACACGTTACCGATCCGACCACAATGGGTGGGTGCGAGTGATCTCCGGAATCCACGGTGGCCGCCGTCTTCGCGCCCCCGACACGCCCGACACGCGACCTGTCACAGACCGGGTCAAGGAGTCGATCTTCTCATCGCTGGGTAGTTTCGTGGTCCAGGCCAGGGTCGTCGACCTCTTCGCCGGAGCGGGGAGTTTCGGCATCGAAGCGCTCAGTCGGGGTGCTACCTCGGTCACGTTCGTCGAGAAGGGTGGCCGTGCCCTCGCCGCTCTCGACGCCAACCTCTCCGACCTGGGGTTGTCCGCCCGGGTCGTGCGCTCGTCGGTCGAACGATGGGTCGAGGAGAACTCAGCGGAATTCGATCTGGTGTTCTGCGATCCGCCGTGGCCCCTGCCGTCGGTCGACCTGGCGGACTTGCTCGACTCGCTGGCATCGCGGCTGGCGATCGGAGCGCTGGTCGTGGTGACCCGCAGGTCGTCGGATTCCGTGCCCGAGCCGGTTTCGTTGCGGATTGACGACGAACGGCGGATGGGAGACACCAGAATCATCAGGTACCGGTTGGAGGACCGCTCGTGACAACTGCTTTGTGCCCTGGAAGCTTCGACCCGCCCACCAACGGCCATGTCGACGTCATACGACGCTGTGCAGCGCACTTCGACCGACTCGTGGTGGCGGTCGTCGCCAATCCTTCGAAATCGCCGCTGTTCTCGTCGGCGGAACGAGTCGAACTCCTCTCCTCGATCACGGATGACCTGGACAACGTGGAGGTGGCGTCGTTCGAGGGACTGCTCGTCGATTTCGCGAGATCGCGAGGAGTCGATGTCATCGTGAAGGGATTGCGGGCGGTGAGCGACTTCGACTACGAGTTGCAGATGGCCCAGATGAACCACACCCTGAGCGGGGTGGACACGGTGTTCATTCCCACCGCCCCCGAGTGGAGCTTCCTGTCATCGACGTTGGTCCGCGAGGTGGCCCGCCTGGGTGGAGACGTCGCAAGCCTCGTGCCGGAAGTGGTGATGGAAACGTTGAAGGAGAGACTGACGTGAACGATGAGGAACAGACAGAGCACTTCGGCGAGGAGCCCAATCCCCAGACCCGGTCCCGGGCGACGGTCGGTGAACTCCAGGACATGGTCGACGACCTGATCGCCCATCTCGAGGCGGCGAAGTCGATGCCACTTTCGTCGAATGTCCTCGTCGACCGCGAGGCCTTTCTCGACATGCTCTACCGCCTCCGCTCCGAATTGCCGGACGAGCTTCGCGCCGCCCGCTGGATGGTGAGGGAACGAGAGGCATTCGTGGCGCGGACCAACGAGCGGGCACACGAGATCATCGAACGTGCGCAGGCCGAGAACCGGCGTCTGGTGTCGGAGTCCTACGTGCTGGCGGAGGCCGTTGAAGAGGCCAACATCCTCGTTCGCCGCGCCGAAGGCGAGGCTCGCAGGTTGCGGCTGGAGGCCGAGGATGAACTCGAGCGTGAACTCGAGTCGGTGGAGAAGCTGATGGCCGACCTGATCCGGAAGATCCACGACGCTCGATCTGAGCTGCACGAAGCGCGGCCACCGGCTCCCGAGGTCCCGTATTGAGCAGCCAGGGGACCGTCCGGCTCCAGGTCTCGGATCTTCTCGCACACCCCGGGGAGGCGCGAGAAGAGACGGTCATCGTCCCGGTGGCGGTGTCGATCACCAATGCCGACGTGTCGTCGGACGCCGACGCCCAGCTCAAGCTCAGGTCGATCACGGACGGTGTTGTGGTTCGCGGCAGAGCCACCACGGTGGCGGACCTCACATGTACCCGCTGCCTGCTGACCTGGACCGAGGCGATGGATGTGCCGATCGAGGCGGTCTTTCGGGTTGAGCCCGACGACTCCGACGAGGAGTTGCCGATCCTTGCCGGTGGCCACATCGACGTGGGGGTGCTGGTTCACGACGAGATCTCGCTGGCCCTTCCAAACAGGCCGTTGTGCAGTCCCGACTGTTTGGGACTTTGCCCGACGTGCGGAAACGACTTGAATATGGACCCTTGCGACGGGCATGGCGAGGCACCGGCGTCGCCGTTCTCGGCGTTACGCGGAATGTTCGCCGATGAACCGTCCCCCGAACCCTGATCCGAGAAGGAGCGCGCACCATGGCGGTGCCCAAGAAGAAGATGTCGCGCATGCGTACGCGTCAGCGCAAGGCACAGTGGAAGATCGAACGTCCCAACATGTCGACCTGCCCGCGATGCAAGAGCCCCAAACTCCAGCACCGTGCCTGCCGAGAGTGCGGCACGTACAACGGCCGGGAAGTCGTCGAGACCGACTGACGTGAAACCCATCGCCCTCGATGCCATGGGGGGTGACCACGCCCCGGTCGAGACGGTCGCCGGGGCGGTGGATGCGGCGTCCGCCGGCGCGGAAGTCGTCCTCGTGGGCGATGAGGTCGTCCTCGAGCGCCATCTCCACGAAATCGGTGCCGATCTACCGATCGTGCACGCACCCGAGGTCGTGGAGATGGGCGAGGATCCTGCCCGAGCGATTCGCGAGAAGCCGGATTCGTCGATCGTCACGTGTGCTCGTCTCGCCCGCACGGGCGAAGTGGCAGGCTTCGTTTCCGCCGGTTCCACAGGTGCAGCCATGGCGGCGGCCGCCATCGTGCTGGGCCGGGTGCCGGGGGTGCTGCGACCGACGATCGCA
>JAOUGY010000318.1 GCA_029865445.1 Acidimicrobiia bacterium
CGTTCATCGAAACCACCCTGGAGACGATGGGCTGACGACGACCCTCTCCCGGCAGCGCGCAAGGCGCTGCCGATGATGGCCGACTAGGTTCCCGACGCAAGGTCATCAGGGAGGGCCGGTGGATTCAAAACCTCAGAGCACCGGGACTTCCGAGCTGTCACCGGCCGACCAGCCTCGTCCCCGATCGGCCGCCCTCTCGCTCGCCGCTCTGACTCTTGCGATTCTCGCCCTCCCGGTGTTCGTCTCGGTTCCGTACACGTTCCTGTTCGGCGGTCTTTCGGTCCTTCTGGGTCATGCCGCACTGGCACGAGCGAGGGAGGACGAGCAAGGAACGGGTCTGGCCCGAGCCGGAGTTGGAATGGGCGTGGTCGCAATCGTCCTCGGTTTGTTGGTCCTCGCGCTCGCGGTGACGTCCTTGACCGGGGCAGACACTCGAGAGTTCGAAGAACTGTCCCAAGGAGCCGCCGGCTGAACGACCGGCGAAGCCAGATCGCGAGGAGTTGCCATGACAACGGAATACACCGTCCAGCCGCTCGATGTCTCCACCTGGGATGCGTTCTCCGAGCTCGTCGAGGCCAACGGCGGGGTCTTCGGAGGCTGCTGGTGTATGGGATTCCACCCAGAGGATGACAGTGAGTTGCCCAAGCGGGAACGCAAACTCGAGCGGGTGCTTTCGGGGACCGCCCATGCGGCTCTGGTCTTCGATGGGGACACATGCCTCGGATGGTGTCAGTTCGGAGCGCCCTCGGAGGTCCCCCGGATCAAGAGCCTTCGGGAGTACGAGAAGAACCTCGGCGCCCTCCCCGACTGGCGCATCGCTTGCTGTTTCGTGGGGAAGGGGCACCGGCGCAAGGGTGTGGCAACCGCGGCGCTCGCCGGCGCGTTGGAGCTGATCGCCGAGCTGGGCGGGGGCAGGGTCGAGGGATATCCCGAACCTGCCGGGGCGGTGCCGGCCGGGTTCCTCTTCAACGGAGCCCTCTCCACCTACGAGCGGGCGGGTTTCACGAAGGACCGGATGATCGGGAAACACCGTTGGGTGATGGTCGTCGACATCCCCGGCAGGTGATCGGCCGCAGTCACATCACCGGGGTCGGAATGTCGGGAGATGCGGGAGCCAGCAGCGCCAACAGGTGCTGGAACTGCTCGGGGTCGGACACCGAGATTCGACCGTCGGCGACCGCTTCGACGAGGTTCCAGACACCGGTGGCGATACGGAGGTAGGCGTCGGCCGACTCGACGATCTCCAGGTCGGCGCCCGGTGTATCTCCGGGGTGGAGCTGTGCGTGTCCTCCCGCAGTGGTCAGCGTCCACATCCCACCCTCGGGTCCCGTGATTCTCCACACCGCCGTGAACTCCCGGCCGGCGGCGACATCGGAGTTTGCGAGAAGCGGGAGGAACCCCATGTACCCCTGGATGAATGCGGCGATCGTCGCCGAGTCCACGAACGAATCCTCCCTGCCGAGTCTGAACTCGGTTTCGAGCGCGGTCTGAATGGTGTGCACGCGCAGCAGTTCGAGGTGTACGGCGAGTGGTCGTTCCCCACGCACCCACAGTGCCGGATACCAGGCCATCCGCTGCAGGTCGGCATCCGACATCGTCTCGAGGGCTGCAATGATGCGCGCCCTCGCCGCCCGCCAGGCGGCGAGGCTTTCGGAGGGGTCGTGTGGGCGGCGGGCGGAAGCGTCACGCGCCCATCTGTCGAGATCTGCTGGGGCCGCCAGTTCAAAGCGGCGCTCTCTTCCCTCGAGCGCTGCGGCGATGAATTGGGAGTCGAATGCCGCCAAATGGTGTGGCACGTCGGCGAACACCCAGTCGGGTCCGAACGGTGACGACCACTGCTCTGCGGGCATCGACTCGAACAGTTCATCGAAGCCGTCCCACAATGTGCCGAGAGCGGAGCAGTTCCCTTCGACCACCTCCCGGTCCGGCGCCTCCGGGTTCGCCGCCTTCTGCCTGCGCCACCAACTCATCGACCAACCATGCCGAGTCGGCGGGCATGGCCGCCGAAGCGGGCCTTCGCAGCATCGATGCAGGCGAACTGGCCCTCTCCGTGCATGCGGCAGCCGACGCCCTCACCCACTTCGAGCGGGCGGCGCGACTGGCGGCCGACCTGGATCCGGCGCACCGGATCAGACTCGACATCGGCAGAGGCCAATCGCTCGAACGCCTGTCCCGCATCATGGATGCCTACGCCTGCTACCAACGCCTCGCCGAGCCGGCCGACAAGAAGGCCAGGCTGGCGGCGTTGCTGGAGATGACCCGGATCAAGGTGACGGCCAACGAGCTCATCGATCTCTCCGAAGGAGAACGGCTGGCCGGGGAAGCTCTGTCGTTGTCTCGGGAGTTGGGTGATGCCCGGGCGGAGGCCACGGTGCTCTGGAACCTGAGCAACGTATACCGATTCACGTCCCGTCTCGACGAGTCCCTCGATGCCGGGTTGGCATCGCTGTCGATGGCGGAGACGGCGGGCGATCCGATGCGTGCCGCCTATGCCGCCAACGATTTGGGCTACGTGCATCTGGCGTTGTGCGAGCCGAAGGATTCCGAGGCGATGTTCGCGAAAGCGGTCAGCGCGTTTCGTTCCTTGACCAACCTCCCAATGCTGACCGACGGACTCTCCAATCTGGCGACCTTCGCGGCGTGGTCGGGTCGGTGGGACGACTATGAGAGATACATCTCTGAAGCGAGAGGCCTCGCCGACGACAGCGGATCACAATGGTCCCAGTCTTTTGCCCGTTTCGTGGATGCCTTCGCCGGGTGGGTGCGGATGGATGTCGACACGACGCTCTCCGCTTCACGGCAGGCGCGCGACCTCGGCGCGGCAGCCGGTTTCGTGGGGGCTCAGATCTTCATGCCCGCGGTTGAGGCGTTCCTGCTGTGTGAAATCGGCGCCCACGAGCGTGCCGCCGCTCTCGCAGCATCGGCACTCGAGGTCGCCGAGGAGCACCTCCCTGTGTTCAGCCCGATGGCGTCGGGCGCCGTGATCGCCACCCGACTCGGGGCAGGGGACGTCGACGGTGCCATCGAGGTGTTCCGGCGCCTTCCCTCCCCCGGTCCCCGACCCGATCTCATCAACCAGCTGCGGGGAGAGATCGCCGGGATCGAGATCGCACTCGCCACGGGGGATCCAGCAGGAGCTCACCGGATGTGCGCGCGTGTGCTCGAGTTCGTCGAACCCGGCTCCATCCAAGGGACGCGGGTCGATCTGGACATGCTCGCTGCGCTCGCGCTGGTGGGTATGGGCGACCTGGACGCCGCAGAGAAAGCACTGGAGCAGGCGTGGGCGGCCGCCCACGCGCTGGGCGTTCGAAGGGGGGTTCTGCGGTTGGCCCAGGCGCGAATCACGGTCGCATCCCGACTGTGTCGCACCGAGTGGGAACACACGGCCAGAGATGACCTGGCGCGAGTCACTTCCGAGATCGCTTCGTCGATCTCCGACCGGGCGCTCCGCGGCACGTTCGCCCGCCAATACCTCGAACGCTGAACCGTGCTGGAGGAAGGCCGCGTTGAGCCAGGCGTTCAACAATCCGCGGCACCGGCCGACGTGAAAGGGAATGGCCTCATCCAAGAGAAGGCAGCTGCTCTATCTGATCATGGTCGCCGTGGCGCTCGAAGTGGCCACCCTGGCGATGCTGCAGTCCTACCGGTCGGCATCGGAAGCGGCGCGTGAAACGGAACAACTCGCCTCGCTGTTGAATGCCGCAGAAGCCGCGGAGTGGGAAGCGATTGCCTCCCTGGATCCGGCACATCTCAACCTGGATGAGGGAGATCGGGTCGAACACGATGTCGAGGGACTCGTCATCGAACTGAACAAACACGATGTAGTCGACAGGCGTCTGCTGACCCTCGTTGACGACTACTTCCGAGCTGTGGAGCAGGAGATGGCGGCGGTGCAGGCCGGCCGACGACAGGATGCAATCGAGCTCGACGAAACCCTCGTCGACCCGCTCTTCGAGGCGATCATCGATCAGTCCTCGGCGGCGAGTGAAACCGCCCATCGTCGCGCCGTTGCCGCGGGCACGACGGTCGCCGTCGGGTTGATGGCGGCCGTTGCCATCGGCGTGGTGGCGGCGACGCGCTTGGTCCGATATTCGGAACGGGCTCATCAGCTAATGGAGAACAACCAGGCCAAGGACCGCTTCCTGGCCACTGTCAGCCATGAGTTGCGAACCCCGCTCACCGCGATCCGCGGGTATGCCGAGGTGCTCGACGATCCCGGCTGCGAACTCGACGCCAAGGAGCAGCGCGAGATGATCCGGGTCATCGCCGAGCAGACCCGCGAGATGAGTGGTCTCATCGAGGATCTACTGGTCGGGGCACGGGCGGAGATGGAGTCG
>JAOUGY010000319.1 GCA_029865445.1 Acidimicrobiia bacterium
CGGCGTTCGCCTCGAGAACCACATCGGAGCCGCGATTCCATGCCACGAACGTGTAGGGACCGGTCCCCACCGGGTTCTCGTCGAAGCCGTCCGCGTCGGCGGTGCTCGGGTCGATGACCTTCAGCCAGTAGAGGCGGGACGGAAGAACCGGGTCGGGGCCGCTTGTGGTGAACCGCACCGTCATGGCGTCGACGGCTTCCACCGAGGCGATGGTGCCGAAGAAGCCGGATTGTTCGGATTCGTCGCCCAGCCCGATGAGTCGGTTGAACGAACCGGCAACTGCCGCTGCATCCAAGGCATTGCCGTTGGTGAAGCTGATTCCGTCGCGAATGGTCACGTCCCACGTCGTGTCGTCCACCTGGGTGGGAAGATCGGCCGCGAGCAGAGGCTGCAGGTTCCCCTCGGCGTCACGGGCCAGCAAGGTCTCGTAGATGTTGTCGTTGATCGCCCGCTCGCCGCCATCGTCCCGGGTGTGCGGGTCGAGTGTCGACGGTTCCGATCCGATGGCGATGGTGATCTCCGCTCCGTCCACGGCCGGAGCGGCAGTGGTTTCGGGGGCGGATGTGTCGTCGGGTGCGGCCGTGGTGGCCGGGGCCTCGCCTGATGTGTCCGTCGGACCAGCGGTCGTATCCGTCGAACTGCCGCTGCAAGCAGCCAGCAACAGCACCAGCGCGGTGAACGTGAGCAGTGATCTCCGCATTCCTTGCCTTCCTCGTTTTGCAAACGATCGCATTCCCAGCGATCCCCAGCGAATATAGGACCGTCCTCGTCGCCTATGCGGTCTCTGATGCCCGAAAAGTCTGCAATTGAAACCAACTGGCCCGCTCTGTTGGTCGTGGCGCTCGCCTACCTGTCGGTCACGATCGGTGAGTCCATCCTCTCGCCGCTTTTTCCCGTCGTCTCCGACAGACTGTCGATCCCGCTTGGTCTCGCCGGTGTTGCCTTTGGTGTCCTGACCGGTGCCACCGCACTTGGGAATCTGATGGGTGGTCGAGTGGCCGCCCGGACCGGAACCAAGGGCGCGGCGGGTCTCGGCATTGCCTTGTGCGGGGCCGGCGCCGTGTTGGCGGCGGCCGCATCATCGGGTCAGATCCTCATCGGGTCACAGGCTCTCATCGGGCTGGGTTCTGGCGTGTTCTTCCCCAATGGCTTGGCAGCCGTCCGCGTCCTCAGTGCACCCAGTCGACGCGGGCTCATCCTCGGTCTCTATGGCATAGCCTTTTCGGTTGGCCTGGCGATCGCCTCCGGGGTCGTTGCTCTCCTCGCTGCCGACCGCTGGCGAGGCTCGTTCCTCGTGTGCGCCGCCATCGCCGCCCTGGCGCTGATCGCTCTCCCCCGACTCCACCTGCCCGAGGTCGCCGTTCCCCCTCCGGAGGTCTCGACGCCCCGACCGGCGTTCGGATCGGCGACGCTGGTGGCCGCCGTCGCGGCCATCGCTCAGTTCGGCGTGGTCGCCCTGTTGCCGACCTTCGCCGTTCAGGTCTGGGGCTGGACCGAGGTCGCAGCCGCCTCGCTCCTCTTCGTAGGGCGGGTTGTGTCGATCCCCGCCAAGGCGGCAGCCGGAGCGGCCGTCGACCGGTTTGGCGCCATCACGACCGCCAAGATCCTTGCTTCAGGCCTGATCCTTTCCGGCCTGGGCTGGATCCTCACTACAAACAGTTCCTTGGGGGCCGGGTTGGCGGTGGCGTTTGCGACGCTCGTCGGAGGTGTCTTTCCGGTGGCGAATGCGATCGCCGTGGAGGAGTTCGGCCAGAACGTCGGCATGCTGGGAACGTATCGTGCGACCCAGATGGGAGTCGCAGCCGTGGCCGTCGGTTTCATGGGGAGCGGAGTTTCCACAGTCGGATTCCGACCGGTGCTCGCGGCAGGAGTTCTCACCGCCCTCGCCGTTTTCCTGTTGAATACCCGGCGGATGGCGAGCACCTCATGAAGAACCCGATCGAAGGCCACCTGCTCCCCGACACGGCACGCGTTGGACAGGATGGGCACTTGTTCGTGGGTGGGGTGCGTGTGGCAGACCTCGCCTATGAGTTCGGGACGCCGCTCTTCGTGTACGACGAAGCCCACCTGCGAAATCGGTGCCGGGATGTCGTGTCGGTGTTCGGTGACGGGGCCACGTACGCAACGAAGGCGTTCCTGTGCAAGGCGATGGCGCGGCTCGCCCACGAGGAGGGGATGCGACTCGATGTGGCGACGGGCGGGGAGATGCACGTCGCTCTGGCCGCCGGCGTCCCTGCAGACCGCCTCGTGCTGCACGGCAACAACAAGTCGACGGATGAACTGGCAGCCGCCATCGACGTCGGTGTGGGACGCATCGTTGTCGATAGCCTCGATGAGCTGGAGCGGATCGAACGCCTGGCTCCGAGCGGTCGGCAG
This sequence comes from Acidimicrobiia bacterium, assembly GCA_029865445.1. Classification (GTDB taxonomy): domain Bacteria; phylum Actinomycetota; class Acidimicrobiia; order Spongiisociales; family ZC4RG35; genus JAOUGY01. The sequence continues at coordinate 2,377 of JAOUGY010000319.1, forward strand.
ATTCCCGTCCTTCTCCGGCTCACCCCGGGTGTGGAAGCGCACACCCACGAGTTCGTCTCGACCGGACAGGACGACTCCAAGTTCGGGTTCACGGTGTCGTCGGGAGCCGCCAAGGCCGCGGTCGATGCCGCTCGGTCCGCTCCGCACCTCGACCTGCGAGGGATCCACTGCCACATCGGCTCACAGGTCCTGCGAGTGGACTCGTACGCACGAGCTCTGGAGGTCATCGCCGATTTCGCCGCGGGTTTCGCGTTCGACGAGGTGGTGGTGGGAGGCGGTCTCGGAGTCGCCTATACCTCGGACGAACGAGCGCCGGGCCTCACGGAATGGTCCTCGGTGATCAGCGAGGCGGCCCAACGCGTCGGGCTCGATGCGCAGATCACGGTGGAGCCTGGACGCGCGGTCGTGGCCACGGCCGCGATGACGATCTACACGGTTGGGACCATCAAAGACCTGCCCGGGATTCGGACGTACGTCTCGGTGGACGGAGGAATGTCGGACAACGCCCGACCGGTGATGTATGGATCTCGGTACGAGACGTTCCTCCCGAGGGCGGCGCACGCCGAGCGCTCCAAACCGATCCGGCTGGTGGGCAAACACTGCGAATCTGGCGATGTCATCGTTCGGGACGGCTGGGTCCCACCTGACATCCGGGTGGGCGACATCATCGCCACCCCCGTCACCGGTGCCTACGGGTACTCGATGTCCTCCAACTACAACAGGGTGCCACGGCCCGCCGTGGTGTTCGTCGCCGACGGAAACGCTCGCCTCGTGATCAGACGGGAGTCCATTGCCGACCTCCTGTCGACTGACACCGGGTAGCCAGTCACCAGACTCGGCCGAGTCAGAGCCTCCGGAGTTCGGGAAGCACTTCGGTCTTCATGATGTCGAGGACCCGGTCGGGGTCGGTGGACGCCACCTGGATGGATACGTAGTCGGCACCAACGTCGGACACGAGCTCCGAATAGGCGTCGACCAGCCCCTCGACGTCGTGCACGATCGTGTACTTGTCGAGGATCTCGTCCCGATCCATCGTGTCGGCCCTCTCACGGAGAACCATCGGGTCGACCGCTTCGAGCCGTCCTTCGGCACGCAGGCCTCGCATCGTGCCGAGGGCCCGCCATGCCTCGTCCCGATCGGCGGCGAACACGGTCCAGCGTGTAGCGAGGATGGTGGTGTCGTTGCCGTGTTCCGTTGCGGATGCAAGGTAGGGATCGATGACCTTCTCGATGGTGTCGGCAGGATTCTTCACCGATGTGATGAGGCCGTCGGCGCGCCGGCCGGCGAATGTCGCCGACTGCGGACCCCCCGCTGCCATGAGGATCGGGAGTTTGCCCAGCGGTGGGCTGTACAACTTGGCCTTGTCGGTGGTGTACCACTCACCTTCGAAGTCGAGTTTCTCGCCGGCGAACAACCGGTGCATGATCTCGAGCGCCTCCCGCATGCGCCCGATTCGCTCCTTGTAGTCGCCGAACTCGAACCCGAGCGGCCCTTCGTTGATGTTCTCGCCCGTGCCGACGCCGAGGAAGAGCTTGCCTCCGCTGAGCCGGTCGACGGTGGCGGCAGCCTGGGCGATGAGGCCTGGGTGGTAGTGATACAGGGGGCACGTGACCGACGTCGCCAGCTCCAGCTCGGTGCGCGCGGCGACGGCCCCGAGCCACGACCACACGAATCCGGCGGCGGAATCGTCGTCGACCCAGGGATGGAAGTGGTCCGATCCGAGCACCATGTCGAAGCCCGCCTCCTCGGCAAGCATCGCCTGGTTGACCAAGATCTCGGGTTGATACGACTCGTGGCTGCACAGCCATCCGAACTTCACCATCGTCGAACACTCCTCACCGGTGGGTCCACGATCCTAGGTGGCCGCCAGTGACCAGTCGCAAGCAACAAGCAACAAGCAACAAGCAACAAGCAACAAGCAACAAGCAACAAGCACGCCGGTGTCGCC
>JAOUGY010000047.1 GCA_029865445.1 Acidimicrobiia bacterium
ACCATTCGGCGAGAGCCCGAGCACCTCGTCGGCGGGTGTGCCTGCGGGTACGACCGTGACATCGAGACCGAGCCCGGCGAGCCTCCGTGCGATGTCGCGTTTCATCCCGAGATCGAAAGCGACGACGGTCCCGATCCGATCCGTCTCTGCCGAGAACTCGTACGACGTGGACGTCGACACGCCGGTGGCGAGATCGAGTCCCTCCATCCGTGGGGCGGAGCGAGCCATCTCGACGAGTTCGGACTGATCAACGCCAGAACCCATGGCGATCGGTTGGGCGCCGCGATCCCGGATGTATCGCGTGAGGCGCCGGGTATCCACGTCGGTCAGCGCCACGACGCCTGCGTCTGCGAGATATGCGGCAAAGCTGCCTTCGGAGCGCCAGTTGGAATCTCGCCGCGACAGCGCCCGCATCACGAAGCCGCGAGCATGAGTGATAGGGGCCTGGTCGTCGTCGGCCGCCACACCGTAGTTCCCGATGTGAGACGCCGTCATCACCACCACCTGGCCGGCGTAGGAAGGATCGGTGAGAACCTCCTGATACCCCGTCATCGAGGTGTTGAACACCACCTCGCCCGTGGTGACCCCTTCCGCCCCCACGGCGCGCCCTCTGAAGACGGCACCGTCGGCCGTCACCAGGAGGCCGTTTCGCTCCCTACTCATACCGCCACCACCTCATGCGTCAACCGTCCGGCATGGATGGTTGCGATTGCTCTCCCTCTCATCTGCTGCCCCTTCCAAGGTGAGTTCTGCGAACGGGACACGAACGGCCCGGCCGTCCATTCCATCCCCGGGTCGATCACCACGAGGTTGGCAGGGGACCCCACCTCGACCGGGAGCCCCTGCTCGGTCAAACCGGCGATTCGAGCCGGAGCGATCGATAGCCGGTCGAAGAACGTCGATTGGTCGAGTTCCACCGCCATCATCACCGCAGCCACCGCCGTCTCGAGCCCGATGACCCCTCTGGGCGCCTCCTCGAACGGGACCTCGCCCTCTGCCGCCGCGTGCGGAGCGTGGTCGGTCGCCACGGCATCGATGGTGCCGTCCTCGAGCGCACTCCGGAGCGCATCCACATCGGCGCCGGTTCGGAGTGGCGGATACATCTTGTAATCGGGGTCCATCGAAAGGACCCGCTCGTCGGTGAACGTCAGGTGGTGGGGCGCGACCTCGGCGGTTACCGCCAGTCCCTCGGCCTTGGCCGCTCGAACCAGCTCGACTGTGCCCCGAGTCGAAACGTGCTGGACGTGGTACCGGCACCCGGTGAGCTTCACCAGCGCCAGATCCCGGGCGACCACCACCTCCTCTGCCACCGCCGGCAACGCTCTCATCCCGAGCCGTGACGACACGGCCCCTTCGTGCATGTGTCCGCCGCGAGCGAGCCCCGGATCCTCGGCGTGCTGGGCCACGACTCCACCCCGGTGGGCGAGGTATTCCATGGCGGACCGAAGCAACCCGGCGTCGGCGACGCTGTCGCCATCGTCGCTGAACACTCGGACGCCGGCCGCCCACAAATCGTCGAGGTGGCTGAGCTGAGCCCCTTCCCGGCCGAGGGTCAGCGCCCCCACCGGTACCACTTGCACCAACCCCGTCGTGACGCCCCGATCTGCCACGAACCGGGCCAGATGGCCCGAATCGATGGCCGGTTCCGTGTTGGGCATCGCCAGGATGGCGGTGAACCCGCCGGCGGCCGCTGCCGCAGATCCGGAGCCTACGTCTTCTTTCCATTCCTGACCCGGCTCCCGGAGATGCACGTGCAGGTCCACGAGGCCCGGACCGATCCAGCACCCGGAGGCGTCGATCACGTGGTCTGCGACGAGACCTTCGCCAACGGCCAGCACCTTGTCGCCCACCAGGACGTCGGTCTCCAGCACTCCGTGGGGCGTGAGCACCGAGCCGCCTTTGAGGAGGATCTCCGCGGTCACGACGGCACCTCCGTCCGGACTGCCTGTCCCAGCCGGAAGAGCACCGCCATGCGCACGGCCACACCTGCACGGACCTGGTCGAGAACCAGCGACCGCGGGTGGTCGGCCACCTCCGGAGCAATCTCCACACCTCGGTTCATGGGCCCCGGGTGCATCACCACTGCCTCCGGGGAGAGCCTGTCGAAACGGGCCCGCGTCATCCCGAACCGCTGAACGTATTCGGGTAGTGATGGGAACACCGTTGCCCCACCTCGCTCGGCCTGGATACGCAGCAGGTACACCACATCCATCCCACCGAGCACGTCGTCGAGTTCGAAGCTGACGTCACACGGCCAATCGTCGATGTCCAGTGGGAGGAGGGTCGGCGGCGCCACCATGGTCACCCGCGCCCCCAGGGTGGACATCGCGAAGAGATCCGATCGAGCGACCCGGGAGTGCCTGATGTCACCCACGATTGCGATGTGCAGTCCGTCGAGCTTGCCGAAATGGCGGCGAACTGTCAGCGAGTCGAGCAGGGCCTGAGTCGGGTGCTGATGTGCGCCGTCGCCACCATTGACCACGGGACAGTCGGTCCATTCGGCCACCCGCCAGGGTGCCCCGGTCGCCTTGTGTCGGACCACCATCAGATCGCACCCCATGGCCTGCAGCGTCAGAACGGTGTCTTTGAGCGACTCGCCCTTCGAGAGCGACGAAGTGGAGGGAGAGAAGCTCATCACATCCGCCGACAAGGCTTTGGCGGCACGTTCGAACGACAATCGCGTCCTTGTGGACGGTTCGAAGAAGAGCGTCCCGACGGTCAGGCCCCGCAGCGCCGGCACCTTGGGGATCTCCCGTCCCAGCACGTCGGTGAACTCGTCGGCGAGATCGAGTAGCTCTTCGATCTCGGCACGGGTCAGGCTTTCGGTCGTGAGGAGGTGTCTCATGACTCGTCCTCGGAACCGATCCACACACCCGACGTCCCATCGACCGACTGGAGCCGCACTGCCACTCGCTCCTCCGACGCCGTCGGGATGTTCTTGCCGACGTAATCGGCTCTGATCGGCAATTCCCGGTGGCCGCGGTCGACCATGACGGCCAGTTCCACCTTCTCGGGCCGCCCGAGGTCGGCGAGGGCGTCGAGTGCCGACCGAATGGTCCGCCCTGTGAACAAGACGTCGTCGACGAGTATCACCGTCTCCGAGGTGAGATCGACCGGTATCAGCGTCCTGGAGAGACGGGTGGTGGGTCGCAGCCCGAGGTCATCTCGGTACAGGCCGATGTCGAGCTCTCCGACGGGTACCTTCACTCGTTCGAAGAGGTCGATCGCGTCGGCGATCTCCTCGGCGAGGGGAACCCCCCTCGAGTGGATTCCGACCAGCACCACGTGGTCGGCGCCACGGTGACGTTCGAGGATCTCATGGGCGATGCGGCGGATTGCTCGCGACAGGTCTTCGGCGCTCATCACCTGGGCCATGATGCACCCAGGTCGAGGCCGCACGGGATTCGCACGGTTCTCACTCCTTCCCGGCCTCGCTGGACCGGACTTAAAGGGACGAGCGCGACGCTACCACACCGGAGATGTGTCCCGGTTCAACGGTCGGAGGCCTGATCGCTCCGTTCGCGTTGGGCGAGCGTGCCGAGGATCCCATTGACGAAGAAGCCTGATTTTTCGGTCGAGTAGGTCTTGGCTACCCGCACCGCCTCGGCCAGGATCACCGCCGTGGGAGTGTCCGGTTCATGGCGCAGCTCGTACAGCGCGACCCTCAGGATCGCCCTGTCGACGACGGGCATCCGGTCGACCCGCCAGTGCTCCGACACGGCATCGATGGCATCATCGAGTTCCGCTCGCAGTCCGAGCACGCCTTCCACGAGGCGACGCGCCTTTCCCGCCAGCTCATCCCGATCGTCGACATCGTCGGTGCCGAGCTGATCGATCTCGTACAGGACCTGGACGGCCAGATCTCTCGGTTCGTTCACGCCCTTGACAGGTAACTGCCGTCGGTGGTGGCGATCCGGAGCCGTTCGCCCTGTTCGATGAACAGCGGCACCTGCACGGTGAGGCCGGTTTCCATCGTCACCTGTTTCGTCGCTCCCGACACCGTGTCGCCCCGCACTGCCGGTTCGGCGTATGTGACCTCGAGCTCCACCGAGGCAGGCAACTCGACCCCAATTGGATTCGCCTTGTACAGCACCAGCACCGCGGTCATCCCGTCGGTGAGATAGTTGGCGGCGTCGTCGACGTCGCCTGGGCTGAGAGCGAACTGCGAGAAGTCCTCCAGGTCCATGAAGTGGAATCCGAGGTCGTCTTTGTAGAGGAACTGATGTTCCTTCCGCTCGATGATCGCCTGCTCGACGTCCTCATCCGCCCGGAAGGTCTTGTCGAGCACCTGGCCGGTCTCGACGTTCTTCAGCTTCATCCGCACGAATGCCTTCCCTTTGCCGGGCTTGACGTGCTCGTACTTGACGATCGTGAAGATCCCGTCGGAGAGGCTCAGGGCCATACCGGGCCGGACATCATTGGTGGAGATCACTGGGGGCTCGCTTCGCTGGCTGTGCGGGTGCGGCGTACTGGGTACGGGGTGCAGGCCGAGAGGATAGCCGGATCCGGATGAGACAACCGGCGGTCAGATGCCGATCGCCGCCAACCCCACGTCCAGTTCGTCGGCAGTCACCGGGGTGACCTCGACGTCCCCGACCGACCGCAACAACACCATGCGGATTCCGTCCGAGGTCCGCTTCTTGTCCCGTGCGACCTTCTCCAGAACGGCCTGTCGCGAAGTGCCGGCCGCGGCCACGGGAAGACCGAGGCCGAACAACAGCTCGGTCATAGCAGCCGAATCGAACCCGAAACGCACTGCAGAGATCGCCCCCGCCGCCACCATGCCGATCGACACGGCGAATCCGTGGGGCATGCCGGTCACGGCTTCCACCCCGTGCCCGATGGTGTGGCCGAAGTTGAGGATCGCCCGTCGGCCACCCTCCCGGAAGTCCGAGGAAACGACCTCGGCCTTCACGGCGATGGCAGCAGGGACCACGACGTCGAGGTGAGCCGCGGCTCCCCGAGCCCGGTACTCCCCCAGGATTCTGGGGTCGGCGATGAACCCCGCTTTCACGATCTCCGCCGTCCCTTCGAGTTTCAGCCTTTCGTCGAGGGCGTCGAGGACATCGAGGTCCACATGGACACGGCTCGGATGCCAGAACGCACCCACGAGGTTCTTGCCGGCGTGGTTGATGCCCGTCTTGCCTCCGATGGCGGCGTCGACCGCCCCCAGCAGCGTGGTGGGAACCAGCACCGACTCGATTCCCCGAAGCCAGGTGGCGGCGACGAATCCGGTGAGGTCGGTGACGGCACCACCTCCGACCCCGAGCAGCGTGTCACCTCGTCCCACATTGCGCTCAGCCAGCTCGTCGTAGATGTCGCGAACCACGTCCCAGGTCTTGGCGCGATCCCGGTCGGGTACCTCGATGATGGAGCCGTCGCCAATCGCCTCCACCACCCGCTCGGCGTGATCCCGGACTGGGGCCTGGGTGATCACCACCACCTGCTCCCGCCCAGACCGCTCCGGGAGGAGGTCCGCCGACAGGCCGCGTTCGATCACGATCTCGCAAACATCACCGATCATCACGCGAGCCACAAGGCCTCCACGATGTCGGGGACGCCATCGGAGGCGATTCGATCCGTGTCGACCACATGGTGTGCCGCGGCCAGGTATCGCTCCCGCCGTTCGGACAGGATCCGCCTGAGGCGAGGCACCATGTCGGACTCGCCTTCGATGAGCGGACGTCCCTCGCCCGAGCGAACCCTGTTGGCGAGCGTCTCGGGGCATGCGTTCAGCCAGATCACGGTTCCGGTGGCTCGCATCGTTTCGATGTTGACGTCGCGCAGCACGACTCCTCCACCCGTGGAGATCACTTTGGATCCACCGGCAACTCTGCTGACGATGTGCTCTTCGAGATCCCGAAACGTCTCCTCCCCCACCGACTCGAAGATCTCGGAAATCGAAGCCCCGGACACCCGCACGATTTCAGCATCGGTGTCCACGAACACGTGTCCCGTGCGCTCGGCGACGATCCGGCCGGTTCGGGTCTTTCCCGATCCCATCATCCCGACCAGCCACAAAGCACTCTCAGAACTGCGAGAGCCGGCGCTTGTAGGCATCCCAGGCCTCCCGAATGTCTCCGACCGTGTCACCGCCGAACTTCCGCTGTATCTCCTGGGCCACCACGATGGCAACCATCTGTTCGGCCACCACGCCTGCCGCCGGAACGGCAACCACGTCGGACCGCTCATAGAACGCCGACTCAGCCACTTTCGACTCGACGTCGACGGTCTGGAGTCCGCGGCCAACTGTGGAAATGGGCTTCATGGCGGCCCTCACCCGCAAGACACCGCCCACCGTCATCCCGCCTTCAGTGCCCCCGGCCCGGGTCGTCATCCGAACAAACGAGTCGCCTTCTCGGAAGATCTCGTCGTGGGCTTCCGATCCCCGACGCCTCGCAGAGCCGAACCCGTCACCGATTTCGACGCCCTTGATCGCCTGTATCGACATGAGCGACTCGGCCAGACGGGCGTCGATCTTTCGATTCCAGTGGACGTGGCTGCCCAGCCCTGGCACGACGCCATAGGCGAGCACCTCCACCACCCCACCGAGGGTGTCGCGATCGACCTTGGCCGCCTCGATCGCCTCGATCATCGCCGCCTCTGCCTCGGGTACGAACACTCTCACGGGCGACGAGTCGACGGCCGGGAGGTCCTCGGGTCCGGGCAACCGATCCGGAGGAGCGGCGACACCTCCGATCTCGATCACGTGGCTGAGAACCGACACGTCGACCGTCGCCAACAACGACTTGGCTGCGTACCCGACGACCGTCCGTGCAGCCGTTTCGCGGGCAGACGCCCGCTCGAGAATGTTGCGCGCGTCGTGGGTGTCGTACTTCTGCATCCCCACCAGGTCGGCATGGCCGGGCCGCGGTGTGGTCATGGGTCGTTTTGGCACCCCCGGGTGCGGGCTCATCTCCTCGGCCCACTTTTCGGCGTGTTCGGTGTTGCGGATCACGATCGCAACCGGCGACCCGAGCGTGATCCCGTGCCGGACACCGGCCATTATCTCGATCTCGTCGCGCTCGATCTTCATCCGTGGGCCACGGCCAAACCCGAGGGTTCGGCGAGCCAGTTCGGCCTCGAGCTCCGACTGGAGGAATGGCACCCCGGCAGGTAGGCCTTCGATGACGGCCACAAGACCGGGGCCATGAGATTCTCCGGCAGTGACGAAGGTGAACATCGAAGCGATCCTACCGGCGCGCCCCGGAGCCCGAGACCCGGCTCACAGCATGCCGGTGAAGACGAGGCCGGCCCAGGACCCGAAGATCATCGCCGGGCCGTAGGGCAGCTCGTCGCCCCGGCCGGCTCGGCCCCGCGCAATCAGGTAGAGCGCCGGGATACCGCCCACGAGCCCGGTGAAGAAGATCCCGCGGGCGAAAACCCGCCATCCCCAGAGCCCGAGCACGAGGCCGATGACGACCGCCAGTTTCACGTCACCCATACCGAATCCGCCGCGGCTCAAGACCGCCACCAGCAACAGCACCCCAAAGTATCCGGCCGCGCACAACGCCGCGGTCCGCAGATCGGAAATCCTCCCATCCAGCGCCGCACCCGCAGCGAGCAGCAGCGCCACCGCCGCCGTCCCCGGATACAAAACCCGGTTGGGGATGAGCTTGGCATCGAGATCGGTCACGACCAACACGGTTGTGAGCCACACGAAAACGAGATGAGCAGTCAGAACCCAGGTCGGCCCGGCGACCCAGGCTGCCAGTCCGGAACCGACGGCCGACGCGAGCCAGATTGCCGGCTCGCGTCGCCGGATTCGCCCGCGGCAGGCCCTGCACGCCGATACGAACAGCCCCCGCCTCTCGTTGCAGCCCTCACAACGAGGCCACACGCCATCGAACGGACGGCGCAGGGCTGCCCGGACGCCGAGATGATGAAGGGACGGTCCGATCAGCAGGCCGACGACGGCGCACGCCGCGACGAGGCCCGTCACCGATCAGCGATCGTTGTCAGAGATGTCGCGGGCTGCGGCGCCCATACGACGACGGCGGAGCAGGCCCATGCCAAATCCCGTCTCGTCTTCGTCCTTTGCGCCCTCGGGCTCGTCTTCGGAGAGTGAACTGAACACGCTCTCGAGGAACTTGTCGGCATCGGAGTCGCTGGTCTTCTCGGCCGCGCCGCCCATCGTCTCGGCCCACCATCCACCGGTACGATCGGCATCGCCGGTCGGGGCGTCATCTTCCGGCGCCAGTTCCTCGACTTCGACGCCCGTTTCGGCCACGTTCTCGACGCCGGCCGGACCACCCCACGGAGAGGTCTGGATCACAGGTTCCTCGGTCGGTTGCTCGGCCGTCCACGGCGATGCGCTCCACGGGGCATCGACATCCGAACCGTTGTCGGATGAATCGGTCTGAGCATCGGTCCACCAGCTCGATCCGCTCGATTCCGGTTCGTCTGCCCCGATGGCTTCTGCGAGCTCGGCCGTCACCTCATCGCCCACAGGTTCGATCTCGACCTCGTCGAGGGCGGCAGCCGCAACCAACACGGCATCAGTGCCGACCTCGGGCTCGGCGTGCTCCGGCTCAGGCTCGGCGGCGGGCTCGGACGGAAGTTCCGCCTCGGGCTGTACGACAGCAACCTCTTCGACTTCTGCTTCGACATCGGCATCGCCGACCGCTTCGGCCTGGTCGGACACCATCTCCTCGGCCACGACTTCCTCGGCAGCAACCTCGACTACGGCTTCCTCGACAGAAACCTCAGTCACCGCTTCCTCGGTCACCGCTTCCTCGGTCACCGCTTCCTCGGTCACCGCTTCCTCGGTCACCGCTTCCTCGGTGTGGGAGTCGATCACGGATTCGGCCCCGGCTTCGGCTGCCGCTTGGGCTTCGTCCACGGGCTCAGGCTCAGCCGCCGCGTCCGAGTCGGCTTCGACCTCGGGAGCCGCGACCGGGGCGGTAACGGTCTCCGGTTCGAACAGCTCCACCAGTCGGTTTCGCACAAGCGAGGCCATCTCTCGGGCGGTCCGGAACTCGCTCCACCCGATGTGATCTGCGACGACCTGGGTGCTGGCGCCGCCCCCGAGGGCGGCCAGAATCCTCCAGGTCGAGGGGCTCAGCGTGACCGTGTCCTCACCTTCGAGCGTCGCCACCATGCGCAGTGGCTGGCTCATCGACGGGAGCACGGACTCGATGTCCTCCCATTCCAGAGCCCGCCTGTCGGCTTCGGACACCACGACCTCGGCGTCGAAACTCTGCCCCGAGGGGTACCTGGGTGCCAGTTCGACGAGAAAGTCGAACGTGCCCCGACCCGAACGCTTGATGCGATACAGCCCCTCCGTTGACTCCTCACGCACGAAATCGGAGAACTCAGACGGGTTGACCTCGGGAGCGAGGGACTGCGAAACCGGCGACCCGGACAATTCGATCTTGCGGATGTCGGATTCGAGGACGAGCCCGGATGCGATGAGCCTGCGGCGCAATTCGTCGTCGGAGGCCACGGTGGCCATGGCCAGCGAGCCATTGGTCAGGAAAATCCTGCCTTGGACTCCCCCGCTTTCCACGCGAAGGCATCCGGACTTCCGCGAACGGGCAAGTAGCCGGAGAACTTCCTCCAGTGGGAAGACCTCGAGGTTCCCATTGAGTGACATCGCTGCTCCTGAATCGAACTCAGAATTCATGATTCGGTCCCCCCGTGTGAACCCTTGAGGTATTTGTCCACAGAACGGTACATGACACCGGCCGGGGGCGCCTGGCCGGTCCACAGCTCGAACGACACTTCCGCTTGGGCCGCCAGCAACTCCAAACCGCCGGTGACCGGAATCCCCCGTTCACGCGCCGCGCGCTCAGCGGGCGTCGGACCCGATGCGTACACCATCTCGAAATAGCCGGTGGCCGAGTGGAGCAACCGGTCCTCGAGCGCCTCACCCGCCATGCCGACCGGAGTGCAGTTCACGACCACGCCCGCCGGGACCGGCCCGTCCCATCCGACGACCCCTGCCGCCGCACCGCAGCGCTCGACCATGGCGACGGCCGCCTGGGGTCTTCGCGCCACCACCGTCATCGGCCGGCCCTCCATGGCGACGACCGTGGCCGCAGCGGCTCCACCGGTCCCCAGCACGACGATGGGGCCGTCCGGCAGCCGCTCGAAGACACGGCGCACCCCCACGATGTCGGTGGAATGTCCTTCAATGGCGCCATGTCGAGGCACCCAGGTGTTCACCGATTGCGCCCGGTACGCAAGGGCTGCCAGACGGTCGCTCAATTCTGCAGCCAGTCGCTTGTGCGGCATGGTGATGTTCACGCCGTCCCAGCGCCCGGACCGCATCTCCGAGGCAACCTCGCCCAGACCCGCGGCATCCACGGCCAGCTTCTCGTATGTCCCTTCCAGTCCGACCGACGCCAGCGCCGCGGTGTGCATCACCGGTGACAGCGAGTGGTCGACGGGGTCACCCACGACGACCAGCCTGAGCCCACTCACCCCAACAGACCCGCCTCGCGGGCCTTGTCGACATTGGCGTTGTGCTCCTCGATCGTCTCTGCAAACGCGTGGGACCCGTCCTCATCGCTGAGCACGTAATACAGGAACTCCGATTCGGCGGGCTCGGCCGCCGCCTGGAGCGAGGCCAGGCCCGGCGCTGAAATGGGCCCCGGAGGTAACCCGCCATAGCGCCGGGTGTTGTACGGCGAGTCGAAGTCGACGTTGATCTCACCAGGATCCCGGGTGTCCATCGCATACAGCGTGGATGCGTCGATGCCCAGGATCTCGCCGATCTCCAGCCTGTTGCGGATCACGCTCGAAACGAGCGGCCGTTCGTCGGGCACCCTGACCTCGGATTCGATCAGCGAAGCGATGATGATGCCGTCGTACTTCGAGAAACCGGCCTCCTCGAACGCCGTCCAGTCGACGGCGTCCATCCTCACCTGCATGGTGCGGGCCATCCGGTTCAACATGTCGGAGGCCGTGGTGTTCTCCGAGAACTCGTACGTGTCGGGGAAGAGCAGGCCTTCCCAATCCGCGAAGGTGGGCTCGGCGGGCATTTCCCGCAGGGTGGTAGTCACCGCGCCCGAGAACAGGGCCTCCTCGAAGTCGGTTCGAGCGATCTCGGATTCCTCGGACAGCAGGTCGATGATCTCGGTCACCCGCAAGCCCTCACGGATCGTGATCGTGAACACGCTGATCTTTGGTCCTGCGATCAGAACGTTGATCACGGCGTCCGGATTCATGCCCGTCGTCAGGTCGAACGCTCCCGCCTTCAGGCTGTTTGCGACTCCGGCGGTATCGACTGCGGCTTCGAACTGACGGGCGGAGCGGATGACCCCCAATTCGGCGAGAAGCTCCCCGATCTCCTCGGCGGTGGCGCCCGCCGGGATCTCGACCTCGACATCGATTCCGGGTTCGACCTCGAGCACAGCGTCCTCGTCAGGGGCGGTCAGGGCATCCGAGACTCTGCCGCCCAACCAGCGGGCCGACACGACGACTCCGAATCCGGCGGCGATCACCAGCACGGCTACGAGCGCAATGAGCGCCATACGCCCGTACCGGATAGGCGGTTCGGGATCGGGTGTGACCATGGGTGTGGTGTCGGGCGGGGTGGTCATCGACGCTCCAGGAACTGACGGAGGATGACTGCTGCCGCCACCTTATCCACCCCGGCGCGCCTATCACGTCGTTTGACCCCGCCCTCCAGCATCGCCTGCTCTGCGGTGTGGGTGCTGAACCGCTCATCCACGAACTCGACCTCGAGTCCGGTGAGACGGACCACTTCGGCGCCGAACCGCCGCGCCGCCTCGGCCGCCGGCCCTTCACCTCCCGAAAGCGAGACCGGTAGGCCGACGACCACCACATCGGGTTCGTAGGTATCGACCAGGCGTTTGACGTGCTCCTCGGCGCCGGCGGTCGGGATCACCTCGATCGGGCTCGCCACGATGCGCAGCGGGTCCGAGATGGCCACCCCGATCCGGGTCGAGCCGTAGTCGAAAGCGAGTACTCGCCCCAATCAGACCTCGGACAGCGCTCGACCCACGGCCTCACTTGCCAGATCGAGCGCGCCTGCGAGTCCGCTGCCTTTGGGTCCGCCCGCCTGGGCGAGTTCGGGATCCCGCGATCCACCACCGCCAAGCGACTTGGCGGCCTCGGAGATCAGTGCCGCCGCGGACAGTCCCGACGCCACGAGATCCGGGGTAACGCCGGCCACAAGCGCACCCTTGCCGCCGTTGGTCGCACCCAGGACCACGACGCCCCGCCCGATACGGTCGCGCACCGAGACTGCCAGCTGACGCAGTTGTTCGGGAACCATCTCCCCGACGGCGGCCACGACCATCCTGGACTCCCCCACTGCCTCGGCGGCTTCGGCCATCTCTGCGGCGAGTACCGATCGGCGCTGAGCCCGAATGGCGTCGATCTCCGATTCGAGCTCCTCGACCTTGTCCATGAGCGCTTGCACCCTCGCGGGGACCTCCGTCCCAGGGGCGCGCAGCAGACGGCCGGTACCATCGAGCGCATCACGGACGTCGACGAGGTGGTCGTACGCCGCCTCCCCGGTGAGCGCCTCGATTCTGCGGATGTTGGAACCAATCGACGACTCGCCGAGGATCACCAGTGGTCCCACCTCCCCGGCGGTGTGGGTGTGTGTGCCTCCGCAGAACTCGACGGAGAAGTCCCCGACCCTCACCACGCGCACCGTTTCTCCGTACTTGTCCCCAAAGAAGGCAAGGGCACCCATCGCCTTGGCCTCGTCCTGGCTGGTGACCGTTGTGGAGACCTCTCCATTGCCGATGAGCCGGTGGTTGCTGATCCGCTCCACGTCCCGGATTTCGTCGGGCGTCATCGCCTGGAAGTGGCTGAAGTCGAATCGGAGCCGGCCCGACTGGACGAGTGAACCCGCCTGATGGGCGTGATCGCCGAGCACGTCGCGCAGCGTGGCGTGGACCACATGGGTGCCCGTATGCGATTTCCGGATCCGGGTACGCCTCGGAGAATCGATGACCAGTTCGGCATCTTGGCCGACCTGGATGGTCCCGGAGACCACCTTGGCCCGATGGCCGTGGAAGCCCTGAACGGCATGCTGAACATCGTGGACGGCCATCGCCCCGGTGGCGGTTGTGATCGAACCGGTATCACCCACCTGGCCACCAGACTCGGCGTAGAACGGCGTCCTGTCGAGGAAGATCTCGACGTCCTGTCCGTGCTCGGCGACGTCGACGAGGTCACCGTCGACGACGATCGCCAGAACCCGCCCGATCCCGAGCTCCGACTCGTACCCGACGAATTCGGTCAACCCGACGTCGTCGAGAACCGCTCGATAGAACTCACCTCTGGCAGCTTCATCTCCACCCTTCCAGTTCTTCTTGGCGCGCTGGCGTTGCTCGTCCATCGCCGCCTCGAAGCCGGGCTCGTCGACTTCGAACCCTCGCTCGGAGGCGATCTCCTTGGTCAGTTCGATGGGGAAACCGAAGGTGTCGTGGAGTTTGAACGCCACCGAACCGGACAGGGCACCGCCGCCCCCCAGGCGCTCCAGCTCGGTGTCGAGAAGTTGGTGGCCCGACTCGAGTGTGCGACGGAATCGCTCCTCTTCCCGAGTCACCACGTCGGTGATGAAGTCCTCGCGGTCCACGATGTTCGTGTACCAGGCGCCCAGCGCCTCGACCGTGGCCTCGACGAGCCTTGGGGTCACGAGCCCTTCTCCACCGAGCTGCCAGGCGTGGCGGACCGCGCGCCTGATGACCCGGCGAAGGATGTAACCCCGACCCTCGTTGGACGGCATCACCTGGTCGCCGATGAGCACTGTCATCGTCCGGCCGTGGTCGGCGAGGATCCGAAGCGACACGTCCACCATCGAGTCCTCGCCATACGTGGTGCCCGTGAACGCCTCGGCCGCCTTCCTGACCGGACGGACCGTGTCGACATCAAACGCCGACTCGGCACCCTGCAACAGCATCGCCAGACGTTCGAGCCCCATCCCGGTGTCGATGTTCTTCGACGGCAACTCGCCCACGACGTTGTAAGGCCTGTCCTGGATGTTCTGCATGAACACCAGGTTCCAGATCTCGATGAACCGCTCCTCGCCGCCCCCGATCGGTCCTCCGTCCTCCCCGAACTCGGGCCCCCGGTCGTAGAAGATCTCCGCGCACGGTCCACAGGGCCCGGGGACGCCCATCTGCCAGAAGTTGTCCTTGCCTCCCCGCTGCACACGCTCGGACGGCGCACCGACGTGGTTGATCCACAGGTCGACCGCCTCGTCATCTTCGGCGTACGCCGTGTACCAGAGGCGATCCGGGTCGAGTCCATACCCTTCCGTCAACAGCTCGAACGCCCACTTCATCGCGTCGGCCTTGAAATAGTCCCCGAAGCTGAAGTTGCCCATCATCTCGAAGAACGACATGTGCCGGACCGTGGTCCCGATGATGTCGATGTCGATGGTGCGAACCGACTTCTGGACGCTGGCGGCGCGCGGGAACGGTGGCGGCTCCTCTCCGAGGAAGTAGGGCTTGAACGGGACCATGCCTGCGTTGGTGAGCAGCAGAGTCGGGTCGATCGGAATCAGGGACGCGGAGGGCCGGATGATGTGGCCCCGCGATTGAAAGAAGTCGAGAAATGTTCGGCGAATGCTGCTGGAGTCCATGGAGCCGGACAGGTTAGTGAGCTGGGGACCGGTCTCGAACGGCGTTTCTCAGCGCCGGACGGCAGGGCGGATCACCTTCGCCGCCACCGACAGGACATCCGCCCCCGTCTGAGCGGCCGCGGCACGAACGTCTGCCGGGCTCGGCCGGCGACGGAGGGCCCTCACGGTGACCACTCCCCCGAGGAAAGCCCCGGTCACGAACCACCAGAGTCTGTCGATCACCCTGTTCAGAGTAGACCTACCCGAGACGGTCGGTGACCACCTTGAACTGCAGAGTGGCGAGAGCCGCAACTCGGTCGTCCGCGGAGAGGGCCGCCCGAACCGTGGCCAGCGTCCGTCCGGCCGTCACCACGTCGGCGGTGGCCATGATCGACGCCTCGGGGGCCACAGGCCGGGAGAACACGACGTGGGTGCCGATGGTGACGGCGTGAACGTCTCGGGCGGCGAGCGCGTAGGCGGCAGCCGTGTCGAGGAGCGCAAAGGCGTAGCTCCCGTGGACGACACCGGCGGAGTTGACAAGAGCGGGCGATGGGCGACCCCTCAGTGCAACATGTCCCGGGGCCACCTCGACCACGTCGATCCCGAAGGCATCGAGAAACTCCCGGTCCGCGTGCATCACCTTCTCGAGCAGGCTCATCGCACACCCACCATCTTCAATACGGCGCCCTCCCAGGTGAGAACGTACAACTCACCCGCCGAGTCGACGCCGAATGCGTTGACCTGACCCACATCGGAGAAACGCTCGGTGACGTCCTCGACCGGTTCACCCGTGTAACGGAAGCTCTTCACCCATCCCGCGCACCAATCGCCGAAGAAGTACTCACCCGTGACCTCGGGGATGGCGTCCCCTCTGTACACGAATCCGCCGGTCACCGAACATCCTGGGCCGTGCTGGTATTCGTAGATCGGGAGCGTGAGGTCCTCGGCCGCGGCGTCGCACCCGTCCTGGAAGCAGTGGGTACCTTCCATGCGCAACCAGCCGAAGTTGTACCCGCCCGCCGTCCAGGGGACCGCGTCGATCTCCTCCCACCGTTCGTGCCCGACGTCTCCGATGTAGACCAGCCCGTCGACCGGATCGATGGAGAAGCGCCACGGGTTGCGCAGGCCGTAGGCCCAGACCTCGGGGGCCCCGCCTCCGTCCACGAACGGGTTGTCGGCAGGAATCGTGTAGGTACCGGCCTCGGGACCAACCGAGATCCGAAGGATCGAAGAGAGCAGGGTGTTCGGGTCCTGGGAATGCGTCGAGGCGGCACCGCCCTCGCCCAGCGAAACCCAGAGGTTGCCATCAGGTCCGAACAAGATCATGCCCCCGTTGTGGCGGTTGGTGGGCTTGTCGAATCCGAGAAGTTCGGCCTCCGAACCCGGATCCGCCCGGTTGGGGTCGTCGGACACCGTGTACTCGGCGAGCCGGGTCCGTTCGGCATCCGACTGGTAGTAGAAGACGAAGAATCGGCCGTTGTCGGCGTAGTCGGGGTGGAAGGCGAGGCTGAGCAACCCAGGTTCGATGCCGTCCTCCGAATTGACCCGAGCGTCGATGTCGAGGAACGGTTGATCGACACCGACGATGCGGATGACGCCGCGCCGTTCCACGATGAACAACCGATCGTCGCCAGGGGGAGACGTGAGATGAACAGGCTGGTCGTAGCCCGCGGCCACCTCCTCGAGTTCGAGAGAGGTGAGCGGGTCGAGTGAGGTGGTGGTCGTCGGCTCGGCCGTGGTGGTCGTGGTCTCGGGCGCGGCAGTCGTGACGGCGTTCTCGGTCGTCTCGGTCGTCACAGGACCGGCGGTCGTCGGGACGGAGGTGGGGACTGGTGCCGGTGTGCAGGCGACCACGGTGAGCGCGATCACGAGGACCGCTTGGCGTCTCATCGGCGACCCTCCCGGCCCAGGATCTCGTCGATCCATGCCAGCCGCTCCCGCAAACCGGCCTCCCGACCCTCGTCGGTGGGCGAATAGAGCGGCTGGTCGGCGACGCCGTCGGGGAAGTACTGCTGGCGTACGACGTGATGGGCGGCGTCGTGGGCGTACCGGTAGCCCTCACCGTGACCGAGGGTCCGCGCTCCCCCGTAGTGGGAGTCGCGGAGGTGGGCAGGCACCGACGGCGCCGGGCCGTCGGCGACCAGGGATCGCGCTGCTCCCATAGCCGCCGTCAGCGAGTTCGACTTGGGAGCGGCCGCGAGGTAGACGGTCGCCTGAGTGAGGTGGAATGCTGCCTCCGGGAGTCCGACGTAGGCGAGGGCCTGGGAAGCGGCCACCGCTTGAAGGAGCGCGTTGGGGTCCGCCAATCCGATGTCCTCCGAGGCGAGGATGATGAGGCGGCGGGCGATGAACTCGGGGTCCTCACCTCCTTCCAGCATGAGGTGGAGCCAGTACAGGGCGGCGTCGACGTCAGAACCGCGAACGCTCTTGATGAAGGCCGAGATCACGTCATAGTGCTGGTCGCCCGCCTTGTCGTAACGAACGATCCTTCGCTGGAGGGCCTCCTCGACGTCGACGTCCTCGATCGCCACGGACTCCCGGCCCAACGCCAGCGTCGAAGCGACCTCCAGCACGGTGAGAGTGTGCCGGGCGTCGCCACCGGTCCGGGTCACCAGGGTCTCGACCGCGCCGTCATCGATGGACAACCCGTCGCCACCCAGCCCCCGCTCTGTATCGGAGACCGCCCGCCTCACCATGACGCTCAGGTCGTCCGGGGTGAGCGGTTCTGTGCGGAACAACGTCATCCGGCTCAGCAGCGGGCTGTTGACCTCGAAGAACGGGTTCTCGGTGGTGGCGCCCACGAGGACGATCGTGCCGTCCTCGACGCCGGG